>JBATPF010000110.1:0-9989 GCA_049291355.1 Giesbergeria sp. | reverse complement strand
GACGTGTTCCAGCTGGCGGTGAACACCGCGCCCCAGCGCGCCGTGCACCTGGCGCCAGGCGCCAGCACCCAAACGGGCAGCGAGCCCAGCCGCCCATGAAGGTTTCCGAAGCCATTGCAAAGCGGATGTCGGTGCGCGCATTTCAAGCCAAAATGCCGCCCGCCGCCACGGTGCGTGCCATCCTCGAAGCGGCAGCACGTGCGCCTTCGGGCGGCAACCTGCAGCCCTGGCGGGTGCATGCGCTCACGGGCGCGCCGCTGGCTGAGTTGCTGGCCCATGTTGCGGCCAACTCCCCCCAACCCGAACCCGAGTACGCCGTTTACCCGCCGAGCCTGTGGGAACCCTACCGCACGCGCCGCTTTGAAAATGGCGAGCAGCTCTACAGCACACTTGCGATTGCGCGCGAAGACAAGGCTGCACGCCTGCGCCAGATGGCAAAGAACGCACAGTTTTTCGGCGCGCCCGTAGGCATTTTTTTGAGTATCGACCGGCACATGGGGCCGCCGCAATGGTCCGATCTGGGCTGCTACCTGCAAAACGTGCTGCTGCTGGCGGTGGAGGCAGGCCTCGCCACCTGCCCCCAGGAATACTGGGCGTTTTGCTCCAAACCGGTGAAGGCGTTTCTGGGGCTGAGCCCGGAGCACACCCTGTTTGCAGGCATCGCCCTGGGCTACGCGGACGAACAGGCCCCCATCAACCAGATGCGCACGGAGCGTGCGCCGTTTGAGGAATTTGCCCAGTTGCGGGGGTTCTGCGACGACTGACGGATGCCACTTGCGTGCGCCAAGTGCCCAGTAAAATCGACGGATTTCCAGCCCCGGACCCTTCGCTTGCACGCTTCGCAAGGATTTGCTTGCGCAGTTGTGGCAAGCGCAGCAGGCATCCCAATAAAAAACAGCCCTGATGTCCGCTACCCCTCACGCTTTGTCGCACCCGAAATACCGCGCCGACATTGATGGACTGCGATCGATTGCCGTTCTCTCGGTGGTCGCCTTCCATGCCGCGCCTGACTGGATTCATGGCGGATTCATCGGCGTCGACATCTTTTTCGTGATTTCCGGGTTCTTGATCTCGACGATTCTTTTCAGCAATCTGGAGAAGGACACCTTCAGCCTGCGGGAGTTTTACGCCCGACGCATCAAGCGCATTTTTCCGTCACTGCTGCTGGTGCTCATGGCAACGTACGCCATAGGCTGGTGGGTATTGCTGGCGGGCGAATTCGCGCAACTTGGCAAGCACATCACTGCCGGGGCGCTGTTTGTCTCCAACCTTGCGCTCTGGAACGAAGCCGGCTATTTCGACGTTGCAGCGGAAACCAAGCCCCTGCTTCATTTGTGGAGCCTGGGGATTGAAGAGCAGTTCTACATTGTCTGGCCCGTGCTCCTGATGCTGGCGTGGAAAAGAAAGTACAACCTCTTGACCCTGACGCTGGCGTTTGGCGCCATCTCCATGGCGCTCAACCTCAAGGGCATAGCAAAGAATCCCACCGCCACGTTTTATTCGCCCCAAACCCGGTTCTGGGAGCTGCTCTGCGGAAGCCTGTTGGCTTGGGCTTCGCTTCATCCCCACCCCAAGGCCGTTGCGCTAAAAGGCACTCTGGATCGTTGGATTCACCGTATGCTGTACCGCAGCATGCCGCCTGGCGACGGCAAGGCGCTGGAAAACGCACTGGCCCTGGCTGGAGCTGCTTTGCTCGCACTGGGGTTTCTGAAAATCAAGGCCGGCCTCGGCTTTCCCGGCAAATGGGCCATCGCCCCGGTGCTGGGCGCAGTAATGATCCTCTCCGCCGGCCAGGGTGCCTGGTTCAACCGTGTCGTTCTGTCCAGCCGATTGGCCGTTTGGTTCGGTTTGATCAGCTTTCCGCTGTATTTGTGGCACTGGCCCTTGCTGTCGTTTGCCCGCATCATGGAAGAAGGGCTGCCACGCGCGGACATCCGTCTAGGGGCTGTGCTGCTGGCCATTGTGCTCGCCTGGTTGACTTATCGTCTGGTCGAGAGACCCATCCGATTTGGGACCCGCAACCGACTCAAGATTGTCACCCTGTGTGTTTTGATGGCCGGCATGGGTGCGCTGGGCTACTACACCTTCAGCCAGAACGGCCTGGGCTTTCGCATGCAATCGCGGATCAGCCAGGCACTTCTGGACCAGACCATTGAACCATTGAACACACGGCTTTCGGATGGCTCCTGCGAGAAACTCCTCAATTTCACGATAGCGACTAACGCGGTCTGTCTAGCCAACAGTTCCGCTCCCGAGGTGCTCATAGTGGGAGACAGCCACGCCATGGCTTTCAACAGCGCGGCCATCCTCGGCAAAGTTCCCGTCAAGACGATGTTGATCGGGATCCACGGATGCCTTCCCCTCATGGGGTACTCCATTCAGGATGGCAAGCTGAACAAGGACTGCAATGCCCTGCCCGACCAAGCGTTCAAGGTCCTTGCCCACTATCCGTCCATCCACACGGTGGCCCTTGCCACACGCGGGCCGTTCTACTTTTCAGGTCAGGGCTACGGCATTGAAGGCCCCAGCACCTATTCTATTTTTTCGCTGGACGGAACCAAGGCCGATCAGACCGACATGTTCCGCAAAGGCTATTCGCAATTCGTAAAAGAGCTTCTGCTGCGCAAGAAGGACGTCGTGTTCGTCATCGACCCGCCGGAATTGGGCGAGGATCCGAAAGGCTGCCTATTCAGACGGCCCGTTTCCATTCTGGAAAAACCCGTCTCCACCTGCACCCAGGACAAATCCAATGTCGTCGCCAGGCAGGCGGTGTACCGTGAACTGGTGGAGCAGATCCGCGCCGACAACCCAGCACTTAAGGTCTACGATCCGATCGATTTTTTCTGCGACGACGCACGTTGCTACGGCTTGCGCGACAAAAAGCTACTGTATTGGGATGACGACCACATAGCCATCTGGGCCAGCGAGCTGGTCTTGCGCGATATGCGCAAGCGCAAGTTCCTGCCCTGATCGCATCGTTTGCGCATCTCAAAGGGATGGCGCGCCTCAAACCAGGCCATATGACACAAGGCCATGTGACTTCAACAGCGTCGTCGAACGTCCCGGCTGCCTGAACCGCAAACGCTATCGTCCCGCTTGCGCAATTGCGGCTCTGCGACATCCTTGCTCAGCAAGATGGCAGCGTGCGCCAAGGCTAGGAACTTAGCGAACACGCCCATCAATTCGACCTGCCTGCAGAAGATTGTGACCGCATCAGGCTGGAAATTTCACGCACGAATAGATTTCGCCAAACCTCTCCGGCTTCGCCCTCCATCAATTGAGGAAGAAATCCGAATGCCAAAGTGCGTTCCCCGCGCAGAACGAGGCCTTGACCTGGCTGAAGAATCTCCGTAGCACGTAGCTGGTACCCCGGACGCGGCGTGAGCGATGCATGGCTTGCGTACAGCTGCTTTGAAGGTTTGAGACGGTAAACGATGCCGTCGATTAAAAAAAGTCCGCCTCGCGTTTTCCACTTGATGCTGCCAATGCCGAAAACCTCATGCATCCAGTCAAAAGTGGGCTTGCCATTTTCGTCAAACTCGCCCAAGCGCATGTCCTGTATGAGCGCTCCCCCATTTTTCCAAAAGGACGTCAGCTTGACTTTGATGTTGTGGGCCAAGGCGGCCTGATGCGGAATGAGGATCGCATCGAGCGATTGAATCAGCGCATCTTCATTAAGAAGATTTTTTTCGCCGATGAGATGGATTTCCATATCCGGCTGACTACTCAATATTTTATAAGCGGCAAACAGTGCATCGTGATGAATATTTCTACCCGCGCTTCTTTCTCCATGCCAGACATGAAAATTTGACGTTGAACCAAGAATTCCAATCCTGAGGCGCTTTTGGGATTTGACCTTGACGGGTGCCGCCATTTGATTGATTCTATTCAACTCAAGGGATGCCAGAACCTTCCCATCCGTCTGATGCTCGAAGCCACCAATTTCGTAGCCTATGACCTCCGATTGGAATAGAGATTGCTCAATAGATCGCTGTATCAAAGGTACAAGCTTGGGCGTTTTCTTTTCTGCTTCCCAGCGCTCCCCGTAAGCGCCTACCATGATCTTCTTGTACCCAAGTGAGCCCATGTAGTTGGCAAGCACAGGGAGAATATCAGCATCCGCAACCAAGCGGTAGCCATCATAGAAATTGAAATCTATGACTGCGATATCAATACATTTCGGGAGTTTTTCCACAACGCCTGTGGCATAGATTGCATCATGGGATGTAAATGTTTCAGCAAAATACCCTATCGCCTCTGCGCCGTTGTTTTGAATCACCTTGGCGTATGCGCAGGTGGCTTCTACAAGTCGGTCTTCTCTGAACTCTTTTTGAGCATGCAAAAGGGGCTCAGATTTCGGCGCGCCCGCAGCTATGTTATTATTGTAATTTATAATCGGTTGCCTGCTGCCATATTTTTTAAAAAACGCGCTTTCAGTAGATTCTTTGTAATCCCTCCATTGGTACCCCATTTGCCCGTATTTTATTTCATGCTCTTCCTGAAGGCCAATCGCATAGCCTAATACTTTTCCCGGATAACGCGTGGAAAAATGTTGAATCGTATTCGCTATGAATTTTTTGGCATATTCTCTGAATTCTTCATCCGTAAAATCTGGTTGCCAGCTCAGATCCCCGGAGAAATTTCGCATAGCCATATCTGGATGTGACGCCGCAATCCACTGAGGAACCGTTGAGACGTTGGGTACCAGTTGACCATTCCTGTTCTTGTAAGGACGCCCTCCCATGTCAAGCACAAATATGAGAGACAACCCACTCTCAACGATTTTATCGATATCTCCGTGATAGGATTCAAAATCATAAACCCCTTCGCGCGCCTCAATGTCGGACCAGTTGAGATAAAAAGTGGCATGGCTGAATCCGCTGGATTTCAATTGACTCGGGAGACGTTGGTTCTGGCTGATTTCCCATGGCATGACGATGATGCTTGACACTGGCGAACTGGCCAACGCGTTGGCAAGAATCGGGATAACAGATAGCAGAAAAGCTGCAACGCGCAGAAGTGTTTTCATAAAGAACGATCAAAAAAATAAACTGAATCCGCGATTCCAAAGGGCGATCATCTTACTTCTCCCATTGAAATTGATTCAGACCATCCAACTGGGTGCGATGGTCGATTTTCATGGTGCGGTGCGCTCGGGTGTGGCAGTCAGCAAGAACCGCAAGAGCTACCTGGCCAAGCTGTGCCTGAGCCAGCAGAGTCGCCAGCTGGGGATTGCCGCGCGCAAGGTGGTGGCCGCAGCCAAAAGCTGTGGCATCGTACCCAAGCAGGCCCTTGCAAGCGAGGGAAAAATGTTCGGCGCAAGGCCTGTAGCTACGCCCACGCGACGGAGTTCAGGCGCTTGCGCCGGCAGGTCAAACGCCAGCGCACCCTTCTTTGTATCCAGAATCAAAAGACCGAGTGCAAAATGGGCTCCGACAGCGCGAACACCTTGAACCGGGCTCCACTCCACACCGCGCCGAGCGCGCCGTTTCACGAATTTGCACAGAGGCAGGGTGTCGCGGCAGCGCCCTACACGACTGGGCGCGGCGGCTGACAGCGCGGCGTTGGCGCTGGCCCTACGCTTGCGGCCGGATGCCCTATTTGCTCCGCGTACCCATACACTTTCATGTCCACACCCGTAGCCGCTGCTGACCTTCCTGACGCTTCCCTTGATAGCCCAGGTGCGGGCGGGCCATTGAAGCCCAAAAAGACCCGGCGCAGGCGCCCTCCGACCTTGTCGCTTGCTGCCTGGAAACAGTTCATGAGCGTCGCCAAACCGTATTGGCAAGGCGACAAGAAGCGTACGGCGTGGGGGCTCATGGCGCTGCTGATTGGGCTCATGGTCTTCGAGACGCAGTTGGCGGTCATGCTGGTGGAAAAGAGCGGTGAAATGACGTCGGCGCTGGCTGGGCGGGATGCGCCGCGCTTCTGGGCGGCTGTGCGCACCACACTCTATGTGCTGGCCTTCGCGGTCCCGGTGTACGCGTTCTATTACTACATGCGCGACGCCTTCTCCAACTATTGGCGGCGCTGGCTGACATCCCGCTTTCTGGACGGTTACTTGCGCGAACGCAAGTACTACGAAATCGGTGCGCGCGGCGAAATCGACAACCCGGACCAACGCATCAGCGAAGACATCAACACCTTCACCGGGCGTTCGACGAACTTTCTGCTGATTTTCATGGGCTCACTGATGCAGCTCATCGCCTTCAGCGCGGTGCTCTGGTCCATTTCGCACACGCTGGTCGCCATTCTGGCGATTTACGCCTTTCTCGGAACGTTCGGTGCCCTGTACCTGTTTGGTACGCCCCTTATCCGCATGAACTTCTGGCAGTTGCGCCGTGAGGCCGATTTCCGTTTTGGCCTGATGCGGCTGCGCGAGAACGCCGAGTCGATTGCGTTCTACCGCGGCGAAGCGCAAGAGCGCGTACAGCTCAACCAGCGCTTTGAAGCCGCGTTCAGCAATTTCGCCCGCTTGATCAAGCAGCAACGCTCGCTCAACCTGTTCCAGCGCACTTTCAGCCAACTCACCCTGGTGGTGCCCAGCGTTGTGCTGGCAGGCGCCGTGCTGGCGGGCGAAATGGAAGTCGGGCGCGCGGTGCAGGCGGCAGGGGCCTTCACCGCTGTGCTGGCTGCCGTCTCGCTCATCGTGGACAACTTCGAGAGCCTGAGCCGCTTCGTGGCGGGTATTGACCGGCTGCACGCGCTCTCGCAGGTGGTGCTGAAAACCCCGGCGGCGCCCGCGCCCTGGGCCGAGCCGCCTGCGATCGACGGGGTTGCAGCCATCGCAAAGCCCGATCTATCGCCGACGATAGAAATGCGCGCCGGCGACACCTTGGCCATCGAGGGGCTGACGCTGTACACGCCAGACTATCGGCGCATGCTGGTGCAGGGCTTGTCGCTGCAGCTCGCACCGGGCGAGGCACTGCTCATCACCGGCCCGAGCGGCTGCGGCAAAAGTTCGCTGTTGCGGGCCATTGCCGGCTTGTGGAACAGTGGCAGCGGCGTGGTGCAGCACCCGCCGATCGAAGACATGTTCTTCCTGCCCCAACGCCCCTACATGCAAAGCGGCACGCTGCGCAGCCAGATCATCTACCCGTCGACCACGACCGATCTCGCAGATGAGCGGCTGCTGGAACTGCTCCAGCAGGTGCACCTCGAGACGCTGGCCGAGCGGGTCGGTGGGTTGGAAGCGGCGCACGATTGGGAAAAGCTCCTCTCCACCGGCGAGCAGCAGCGCCTGGCGTTTGCGCGGGTGCTGGCGCGCCAGCCTGGCATGGTGATTCTGGACGAAGCCACCAGCGCACTCGACAGTGCCAACGAGACTTCGCTCTACCAGCGGCTGCGCGAGACTGGTGTCACCTTGGTCAGCATTGCGCACCGGCATTCGGTGCTGGAGCACCACACCCATGTACTGGAGTTCAAAAGCGACGGTGCCTGGGCGCTGCACGACGCCGCCGCGTTCAGCTTTCCAGGCTAAAGCGTCGCTGCGCAAATGCACGCTGGTTCGGAATGACCAAGGAACGATAGGGAAGTGGCAGTTTCGGCACCGCAAGCGCTCAAGCGCTTGCGCAGACGCAGCACCGCCTTGTCCTTGGAAAGCAGGATCGCGCCATGCGCCGCGGCCAGATCGATGAAGGGCTGGTCGTCGGCGTCCGTGCAAACGGACCCGGCACGCGGTGCGGGCTCCACGGTCTGCACCGCGGCATCAAAGCGCGCCAGCACGCCTTCTTGCGCAAGGCCGTAAAACGCGACGCGCGGTGCGATTTGCGGGTAGCTGAGCACGCGGGCCAGCTCGCTGCGCATGCCCGCCGTCGCAATCCAGTGCAGCGCCCTCGAAGCCAGCAGGCCGGGCAGCAGCGCGGTGGCCGGATCGGCAAACACCAGCAAGTCGAGCACGATGTTGGTGTCCAGCACCAGCGCGCGGCGGCTGCCGGCGGCTGGCAGCGCAACCGTCAGCTCACGCGCCATCGACAGCTGCGGGAGCATCACCGGGCCGGCTGCGCAGGCTGCCGCGAATCAGGTCAAAGCGGAACAAGCGGCATTCGATGGGGCCGTTCCACATCGGCACGCGGCGCGACTCCTTCAGGCGCATCTTGCCGGGGAGCTTCAGGTCGGGTGTGAGCATCCACGCCTGCCAGCCGGTGTAGTTTTTCTTCCAGTGGCTGGCGAGCTGCTGGAAGAATTCGCCGCCATCGCCGTCCCCACCGCTCATTTCAGCCGCCTCGCGCCCCACCGCCTCGCCGTGCGCGCGCTGCTGGGCTCGCTCGCGCGCATTCTGTCCGGCGGCACCCGCAGCAGCTATTCGCTCACCATAGGGCGGGTTGAGCAGCATCACGCCCGGCTGCTCGCAGGGCGGCATGCGCTGCAGGGCGTCGCCGCCGCGCAGCTGCACGGCCTGTGAAACGCCAGCGCGCTCGGCGTTGTGCTCGGCAAAATCGACCATGCGGTGTGAAATATCGCTACCAAATATGCCCGTAGCGCAGGTGGTTATTGCGCTGTTAGCTTCTTCTTTGATAGCACTCCAGACATGCGCCTGAAACGGAAGCAATTTTTCAAAGGCAAAGTGCCGTGAGAGGCCCGGTGCGATGCGGCAGGCCATCTGCGCTGCTTCGATCAGCACCGTACCGCTACCGCAGCACGGGTCGTAGAGCGGCAGCGGCGCATCGCCGTGCGGGTCCCAGCCGGTGGCTGCAATCATGGCGGCGGCGAGCGTCTCCTTGAGCGGCGCGTCCCCTTTGGCTCCGCCTTCCTTGACATTCCTCCAACCGCGCTTGAACAGCGGCTCGCCCGAGGTGTCGATGTAGACCGTGGCCTCGTCGGTGGTCAGGTGCAGGTGCACACGCACGTCGGGCCACTGGGTGTCCACGTCGGGGCGCACGCCGGCCTTGGCACGAAAGCGGTCGGCCACGGCGTCCTTGGTGCGCAGAGCGGCAAAGTTCAGGCTGGTGAGCGGGCTGTGCTGGGCCGTGACTTCCACCTTGAAACTCTGGCGCGGCGTGAACCAGATTTCCCAGGCAATGCCGGACGCCAGCGCGTAAATATCGTTTTCGTTGCGGTACAGGCCCTGGGCCAGCTGCACCAGCACGCGCTGCGCCAGGCGGCTGTTCAGGTTGAGTAAAAGTGCGTCGCGCCACGAGGCCCGCAGCAGCACGCCGCCACGGCCCACCAGCAAGTCATCGCCGGTGAGCCCCGTGATCTGGTGCACCTCGTCGGCCAGGAAACCCTCGACGCCGGCGGCGCAGGGCAGGAAAAGTTGCAACTGGTTCATAGCGCCTTGCGCAGGGTGACAGTGGGGATTTTGAGGGCATCGCGGTACTTGGCCACGGTGCGGCGCGCGCATTCAATGCCCTGCTCTTTGAGCATGTCGGCAATCTGGCTGTCCGACAAGGGCTTGGCCGGGTTCTCGGCGGCGACGAACTGTTTGATCAGCGCCCGCACCGCCGTGCTCGACGCGTTGCCGCCGGTGTCGGTGCCCAGACCCGAGCCAAAGAAATATTTGAGCTCGTAGGTTCCCTGGGGTGTCGCCATGTACTTGGCGGTGGTGACACGGGAGATGGTCGATTCGTGCAGGCCCAGTTCGTCGGCAATGTCGCGCAGCACCAGCGGGCGCATGGCGAGCTCGCCGTGCACGAAGAAGTTCTTCTGTCGCTCGACGATGGCCTTGGAGACGCGCAGGATCGTGTCGAAGCGCTGCTGAATGTTCTTGATGAACCAGCGCGCTTCCTGCAGGCGCTGCTGCAGCGCCTGGTGGCCGTCGCTGCCGCGGTGGCCGCGCAGGGCGCCCGCGTAAATGTCGTGCACCCTCAGGCGCGGCATGACATCGGGGTTGAGCTGCACGACGAACTGGGCGGAGCCGGTGCCGACGCGGCGCACCAGCACATCGGGCACGATGGCATTGCGCTCGACATTGGCAAAACGCCGCCCGGGCCGGGGTTCCAGCTGCGCAATCAAGGCCATGGCTGCGCGCGTGGCCTCTTCGCTGGCAC
>JBATPF010000109.1:0-7709 GCA_049291355.1 Giesbergeria sp. | reverse complement strand
GGGCCAGGGCTACCAGGCGCGCCCACGCGGCGGTGGGGCAGAGCGGTACGCGGGGCGTAATGACGGTGCGAGAAAACGGCGACGGGTGCTGCAAGAGGTCTGTCCCTGGGAGCGCGGCTGTGCAGCGCAGGCATGCGCCACCAGCCACCCGCGCCACAGAGGCCGGGTTTGTAGAATCGGATTATCCATGAGCCACCCCTCCGACCGTCCCGGCGACAGCGCCGTACCCTGGGCTGACAAACAGCGCCAGGCGCAATGCACCCAGTGGCTCGCGTCCCTGGCGCCGACCCACGGCCTGCGGCCCGAGACCTTGCGCCTGGCCTCGGCCGACGCCAGCTTTCGCTGCTACCTGCGCATCGACAGCCTCCAAGCCAGCTACATCGTGATGGACGCGCCGCCCGACAAGGAAGACTGCGCCCCGTTCGTGCAAGTGCAAGGCCTGATGCAGCAGGCCGGCCTGCACGTCCCGAACGTCGTCGACTGGGACCGCGCGCACGGCTTCCTGCTGCTCTCGGACCTCGGCCAGCACACCGTCATCGAGCGGCTTGACCCTGCCGATCCGCAGGGCGCCGCAGCCTGGTACCGCCAGGCCACCGACACGCTGCTGCAGTGGCAACTGGCGTCGCGCCCCGGCGTGCTGCCGCCTTACAACGACGCTCTGCTGCGCCGCGAGCTGGCGCTGTTCCCCGATTGGTACGTGGCGCAGCACCGCCAGGTGGTGTTGAGCGAGGCGCAGCAGCAGGTGCTGGCCCAGGCCTTTGACCGCATCGTGGCCGAGAACCTTTCGGCGCCCAGCGTGTTCGTGCACCGCGACTTCATGATGCGGAACTTGATGGCCCCTGTGAGCGAGGGCGGCCCGCTCGGCGTGCTCGATTTTCAGGATGCGGTTTTCGGCCCCATCACCTACGACATCGCCAGCCTGCTGCGCGACGCCTTCATCAGCTGGGACGAAGACTTCGTGCTCGACATCACCGTGCGCTACTGGGAGCAGGCGCGCAAGGCCGGGCTGCTGGGCGCTGCCAGCGCCAGCGGCTGGGGGGAAGACTTTGGCGCCTTCTACCGCAGCGTGGAATGGATGGGCCTGCAGCGGCACCTGAAAGTGGCCGGCATCTTTGCCCGCTTGACGCTGCGCGACGGCAAACCCAAGTACCTGCAGGACGCGCCGCGCTTCATCGCCTACATCCGCGCTACCGCCCGCCGCTATCGCGAGCTGGGGCCATTGGCCCGGCTGGTGGACCAGATCGAGGGCGACGCAGCGCCCGTCGGTTTCGCCTACGGGCGAATGTGAAAATTTCAAACAAAATTGGCCTTTAGCGCTTATTGCATAAGCGTTGACAGCTCCTGTTTTAGAAGCAAATGCCCCGTTTTTACTGCCCTGTAGATCTCGCCACCGGCCTGGAGCTGGAGCTGCCCGCGGGCGCCGCCCGGCATGTGCAGGTGCTGCGTTTGCAACCGGGCGACGCCATCACCCTGTTTCAAGGCGGCTTGGCAGGCACGGGCGCAGGGGAGTTCGAGGCCCGTGTGACCCACATGGGCCGCAGCAGCGTTCGCGTGCAAGTGGGCACTCACCATCCCATCGAACGCGAAGCGCTGCGCGAGGTGCATCTGCTCGCCGGCATCACCGCCAACGAGCGCATGGACTGGCTGGTGGAAAAAGCCACCGAACTGGGCGCCGCCAGTATCACCCCGCTCTTGGCCGAGCGCAGCGTGCTCAAGCTCAAGGGCGAACGTGCCGACAAAAAACGCGCGCACTGGCAGGCCATCGCCATCGCCGCCTGCGAGCAGTGCGGGCGCAACCGCGTGCCGGTGGTGGCTGCGGCGGTGGATCTGGCGGATTGGCTGGAGGCGAATGCGAAGGCGCCGCCCACGCAGCGCCTGCTGCTGTCGCTGCGGGGCGGCAGCGTGCCGGTCGGCAACTTTCAGGGGGCGGCTGCTCCGGCGGTTTTTCTCTCAGGCCCGGAAGGGGGCCTCAGCCCCGCCGAAGAAGACGCAGCCGTGGCGAATGGGTTTTCGCCCGTCACCTTGGGGCGGCGCGTGCTGCGCGCGGAGACGGCGGCGCTGGCAGCGCTGGCAAAGATAGGTGGCGACTGATTTCGCAGACGAGGCGGACACTTCTTTGTCACGCCAAGCGGAGCGATGGCCTGTTGCCAGTGGCTTTGCCCCATCCACGCGCCCTGCGTTGTCGCTTCTTCTCTCACCTCCGATCGCTACCGCTCCGCGTCCAACGCCCGCATTGGTCAAAAAAATGTTTCTGCCATCATGGCCGCCTCAAAAAGGTAAACTCCTTACTTTTAGGTAAGGAAACGGAGGTTCCATGACAACGGCCACACTCACTTCCAAAGGTCAAATCACGATTCCTGCAGATGTCCGAAGGGATCTTCAGGTCGACGCGGGGGACCGTGTGGAGTTCGTGCAAATTGCACCAGGACGTTATGAGTTCGTTGCCGCGACCCGCGACGTCAGCGAACTCAAAGGAATGTTTGGCAAAGCCAAAAAGTCTGTTTCTATCGAGGCAATGACGCAGGCCATCGCACGGCGTGGAGCGGCGGCAAGGTGATAGGGATCGATACCAATGTCCTGGTTCGCTACATCATGCAGGACGAGCCCAAGCAGTCGGCCAAAGCAGGCGAGCTGATCGAATCTCTGGACAACGCGCAGCCCGGCTACGTCGCTCTCGTGAGCATGGTCGAGCTGTACTGGGTGCTCACGTCGTGCTACGAGCTGACGAATGCCCAGCTTTTGCAGCTGTTTGAGGGTTTGTTGCGCACCAGTCAGCTGGTCGTTGAGCGTGCTGAGCAAGTGGCGCAGGCGTTGCGCGTGTTTGCTGCTGGCAAAGCGGATTTCGCCGACTGCCTGATCGAGCGGTCGGCGGCTGCTGCGGGCTGCGAGCAGACCATGACGTTTGACGTCAAGGCGTCCAAACATGCGCGCATGACGCTGATCGTCTGAGAGGGCACTCTTTGCGCGTCGGTGCGCTGGAGCCCCGCTCTACGCCGAGAAAATTTTCCCCGGATTCAGAATATTCTTCGGGTCGAGTGCCTGCTTGATCGCGCGCATCACGCCCACCGCACCCTCGCCGGCTTCGTCGCGCAGAAACCCCATCTTGTGGATGCCCACGCCGTGCTCGCCGGTGCAGGTGCCGCCGAGCTGCAGGGCGCGGGCAACGAGCTGGTGGTTGAGCTGCTCGGCCTGGCTGCGTTCGGTGGGGCTCGCGGGGTCAATCAGGTAGCCGAAGTGGAAGTTGCCATCGCCCACGTGGCCGACGAGAAAGTAGGGAATGCCGCTGGCCTCGGCCTCTTGCACCGAGTCGAGCAGGCAGTCGGCCAGGCGGGAAATCGGCACACAGGTGTCGGTGGAAATGGCGCGGCAGCCGGGGCGGCTTTGCACGGCGGCAAAGTAGGCGTTGTGCCGCGCCGCCCACAGGCGCGTGCGTTCTTCGGGTGTGCTGGCCCATTCAAAGGCGTTGCCGCCAAATTCGCTGGCGATTTCCTGCACCGTCTCGGCCTGCTCTTTGACGCTGGCCGGAGAGCCGTGGAACTCCATCAGCAGCATCGGTTCCTCGCGCAGGCCGAGCTTGCTGTGCGCATTCACCATGCGCACGCTGTGCGCGTCGATCAGCTCGCAGCGCGCAATCGGCACGCCAAGCTGGATGGTCTGGATGGTGGTGCGCACCGCCGCTTCGATGCTGGGGAACGAGCAGATGGCGGCGCTCACGGCCTCGGGCAGGGGGTACAGGCGCACCGTCACTTCGGTGAGGATGCCCAGCGTGCCTTCGCTGCCCACCATCAGGCGCGTGAGGTCGTAGCCGGCGGCACTTTTCTTGGCCCGCGTGCCGGTGCGGATGGCTTCGCCACTGGCCAGAACCACTTCGAGCGCCAGCACGTTTTCGCGCATGGTGCCGTAGCGCACGGCGTTGGTGCCGCTGGCGCGGGTGGCCGCCATGCCGCCAATGCTGGCGTCGGCGCCGGGGTCAATGGGGAAAAACAGGCCGGTGTCTTTCACCGCCTCGTTGAGTTGCTTGCGGGTGATGCCGGGTTGCACCGTCACCGTCAAATCGTCGGCGTCGATGGACAGCACCTGGTTCATGCGGTTTACGTCGATGCTGATGCCGCCCTGCACCGCCAGCAAATGGCCTTCGAGCGACGAGCCCGCACCATAGGCGATGACCGGCACGGCGTGTTCGCTGGCCAGGCGCACGGCGTCTTGCACGTCCCGGGTACTTTCGGCAAACACGACTGCCGAAGGCGGCGGTGCTTGCAGCGAACCTTCGTCGCGCCCGTGCTGCTCGCGCACGGCCTGCGCGGTGCTGCACTGCGCGCCAAAGCGCGTTGCCAGCGCGTCCAACAGCGTCTGCGGCACAGGGCGCAGGGCAATTTCAGGCAAGAGGTGGGCGGTGGCGGTGGGGGCGTTCATGGCAGGTCTCCGATAGCACTGGAGACCATGGTACCGCCACCCGCCCGAGGTGTCAGCGGCGGGCGCCGGCGTCGAACTCTTCGCGCGAGAGCATGCCGTCGTGGTTGGTGTCGAGCTGCTGGAAACGCGCGCTCATGGCGGGCAGCTTCTGGGCTTCCTTGGCGCTCAGCTGGCCGTCCTTGTTGGTATCGGCCCGGTCAAAGGCAGTGCGTGCCGATGTGGGCATGGTGGCGTCGATCTCCGGGCGCTCATCGGGCTTGCTGGCCGCGCCGGTGGAACCGGCCCTGGCGGCGGGGTCAAAAGCGGGCGAGGTCGTCATGGGCGGTGGTGTGTTCTTGTTGGCCATCGCCGGCGCCTTGTTGGCGGGGTTGCTGGCTGCAGGCGGGCTCGGATTGGCTTCGGCCGCGTGCGCACTCAGCAGGGCGCCTCCGCCCAGACTGAGTGCAGCAAACAGCAGCACGCTGCGGGTATCAAAGTAGTTGTGGGCACGGGCGCTGGTGCGCATGAGGTTTCCTTTGCACGGAATGAACAAGCTTGCATTCAAGCAATTTGCGTCGCGCCCGGCCAGCACTATTGCCTTCGGTTGCCTGACCACACATTTGGGAGCCTGATGTAACCTTGTCGCGGACTTACGGAGAACGCCTTATGGGAAAACGACTCACACAAATCGCCACGCGCACGGGCGACGACGGCACCACCGGCCTGGGCGACAACACGCGCGTGCCCAAGAACCACCTGCGTGTGCAGGCCCTGGGCGACGTGGACGAGCTCAACTCGCACATCGGCCTGCTGCTCTGCGAACCGATGCCGGCCGAGGTGCGCGAATTGCTGGTCGACGTGCAGCACCAGCTTTTCAACCTGGGCGGCGAGCTGTCGATTCCCGGCTTCGAGCTGCTGAAAGATGCCGCCCTGCTGCAGCTTGACCAGGCGCTGGCCACGCACAACAGCGCTCTGCCGCGCCTGCAGGAATTCATCCTCCCCGCCGGCAACCGCGCCGCCGCGCAGGCCCATATCTGCCGCACCGTGGCGCGACGCGCCGAACGCGCCGTGGTAGCGCTGGGCGCCCAGGAGGCGGTGCGCGAGGCGCCGCGCCACTATCTGAACCGCCTGTCGGATTTGATGTTCGTGCTCTCACGCGTGGCCAACCGCATGGACGGCGGCGACGACGTGTACTGGAAAAGCGAGCGGCTGGCGCAAAGCGAAGCCGAAGACGCTTCTTGAGCAAAATGCTACTTTATTGATAGCTAGTTGCGCTTACTAAATAAGCGCTAGGGGCCTAAAACACTCAAACTTTTTTCGGCGCTGGGCGATACAGACTCAGCCTTGCAGCAGCGCCAGCACGCGCAGCACTTCCTCCTGCGTGCGGTAGCGGCCAAAGGCGCGCTCCTCCTGCTCGCGCACGATGGGGAAGCTCTGGAGCATGTAGGCCGCGTCGTCGCCGTCCAGACCATAAAGGTAGAAGAACAGCGCGTCCAGCGCCGCCATGCGGGCGTGGCGTTCGTCCTCGTTCCAGGCCAAGGGCGGTAGCACGGCGCCAGCGGCGTCCACATAACCCAGATCGCGCGCGAACGGCGCCAAGTCGTGCGCGGTGTAGCACAGTGCCAGCACCTGCGGCAGCACAAAGTCGGCGACGGTGGGGTTGGCGTGGTGGCCGTTCATCAGCCGCGCTTCGCGCATGGCCTGGGCAAAGGCCGGTGGCAGCGGCGCGTTGAAACGCTCGGGCGCAATGACGGGGAGCTGCTCCAGAATGAACAAGTTGATGGTCTGGCCTTGCAGCTTTTGCCGCAGCACGAAGTCGAACGCGAAGCTGTTGAGGTTGGCGGCCAGCAGCGCCGCTTGCGCCGCCGCGTCCTGCGGCGCCAGGCCTTGCGGGATGAGCAGCGGCAGCTTGTTGCCAAAGGCGACTGCAGGAAACACGCTGGCAATCATGCTGCGCGCGTTGGTCGGCGCGCTGATTTCCTTGAAGCCCAGCGCCCATTCGTAAGGGTTGGACGTGACGTGCTCGCCCTCCACGTAGTACTGCGGCACCGGGTAACGGTCTGGGCTGGCCTTTTCTACGTCCGCCAAGGGCTGCGGCTGCGCGGCGCGGTGCAGGTTGGCGCTATTGACCACCACATCTGCCGCGCGGTGGTCGTACATCTGCACCATCTTGCCTTCGTAGAGCGGCAGCGCCACGGCGCCCGCCCGCGTCCAGCGGTTCAGCGCGCTGCGCTCCCAGCCCTGGGCTTGCAACTCCGGTGCGGTGAGAAACAGCGCCGAGTCGTTGGTCATGTGGAACATGGTGGCGTACTTCACTGGCCAGGCCCGCACCTCTGGCGCTTGGCCGGTGCTGGCGCTCAAGGCGCCGTAGCGCACCAGCACCGGGTGGCGCGCGTACAGGGCGAGGGTGATGTCGGCGTCGCGCTGGCTCCTGAAAATGGGGGCGGCGCCGGTGTTGGGGTTGACGCGCGCGAAGTCGGCGGCGCTCAAGCTCAGCAACCGGCCAGGTGCGTCAATCTCTTCGAGGCTGTGCAAATAGAAGGCGCATTGGCTCGGCAGGGGCAGCGGCTCGGCGTCGCCCTCGGCAGGGGCCATGCGCGGCGCCCGGCCAAAGACCAGCACGCAGAACTTGAAGCTCGCGTGGACATCGGGGAAAAAGACCTTGCGGTTCTCGAAGTCGTACAAGGCGTAGAGCCGCCCGGTGCTGCTGATGGAGCGAAAGAACGGCGCCGCGCCCTTGTCGGCGGCAATGCCGCTGGGGGCGACAAGGGCCACCACACCCTCTGGGTTGATAAGGCTTTGCGCGCGCTCGACAAACAGGCTGTAGAGGTTCACGTCGCCCCCGCCGAGCAGCGGAAAATCGCCACTGCCCAGGCGGCCATTGCCGAGCACGCGGGCGTTGGCCTCAGCCCGCTCGCACGCCGCCTGGTAGCTTTGCCACAAGGGGGTGTTGCCGGCCTTTTCCTGGACGATGAGGCGCTTTCTGTCTGACGCGCGGCTTTGCTGGGCAATGGCTGCGTCGCGCTCGGCAAACCATTCCACTTCCTGCAACTTGATGCGGTCCCATGGCGGGTTGCCGATGACGGCATCGAACCCCGCGTCGCTCGCGCCCTTGCCGGCATCGCCAAAGACCGTGGGGAACTGCGTCCACCAGTGGAAAAAGGTTTCCCGGCGTGCCAGCGCACGCGCTTCGGCGATGAGGGCGTTGGCCTCGGCCACGCCTGCGCCTTTAGTCCCCGCCGTGCCGACAGCCAGCACCTGCGCCAGGTTCACGCCCGGCGAAAGCAGGTGCTGCAGCGCACTGCGCAGCGCCTGGG
>JBATPF010000108.1:0-5158 GCA_049291355.1 Giesbergeria sp. | reverse complement strand
TTCAAGCGGGGTAAATCGCCCCGAGCACACGGGCGCCACGGGCGCCCGTTGCATTGGGCAGGTTGCCTGGGAGACCGGCGAGCGCTTGGCGGGCCAGCCAGGCGAAAGCCGCCGCCTCGACCTGCTGCGCCGGCAGACCCAGGGCATCGGTGGAGGTGACTTCCACGGCAGGCAGCAACACCTGCAGTCGGCGCATGAGCGTGGCGTTGCGCGCGCCGCCCCCACACACGGCCAGCCGTTGGCTCCCGCCGCCGTAGCCTTTGACGCACTCGGCACAGGCCTGCGCGGTCAATTCGGTCAGGGTCGCCTGCACGTCCTGCGGCAGTGCGCCGGGAGCGCAGGCCAGTTTTTCTTCCAGCCATCGGGCATGGAACAGATCCCGCCCGGTGCTTTTGGGCGGCGGCAGTGCAAAGAACGCCTCGGCGTAGAGCGCGTGCAGCAGCGGCTGCAGCACCTGGCCCGTGGCGGCCCAGGCGCCGTCCTTGTCGAACGTTTTGCCGGTATGGCGCTGGCACCAAAGGTCCATCAGCACGTTGCCAGGACCGCAATCAAAACCCAGTACCGTACCGTCTGCGCCGAGCACGCTCAGGTTGGTCATGCCGCCGATATTGAGCACGCAGGAGGGCTGCCCCGGCTGCGCAAACACCTGCTGGTGAAAAGCCGGCACCAGCGGCGCTCCCTGGCCGCCAGCAGCGACATCGCGGCTGCGGAAATCGGCCACCACGGTGATGCCGGTGCGTTCGGCCAGCAGCGCCGGGCTGTTCAGCTGCAAGGTGTAGCCGGTGCCATCAAAGGCTTGGGGCTGGTGGCGGACGGTCTGGCCATGGGCGCCAATGGCACGTACCGCCGACGCGCTCAAGCTGCCTTGCGCCAACAGGGCGTGGACGACCTCGGCATACACGCCTGCCAGGGCATTGCCTGCCAGCGCGGCGCGGTGCAGTTCGTTGGCACCCGGGGTATTCAGTGCCAGCAATTCCGCTCTTAATTCAGGAGCTAGTGATGCAGACTGGTAGTGCGCTACCTTGCATTTTGACTCGGAAAAGTCGGCCAACACGCCATCCACTCCGTCGAGCGAGGTGCCCGACATGAGGCCGATATAGAACTCGGGGGGAGAGGATGAGGCAGAGGATGGGGTCACGCCGGCCCGCCGTCTCGCGGGGCGAGCGGCGTAGACCAGGGCTCCCGCGCAAGGGCCGCCCCGCCGCGCTGGGAGCGTCCCCCTTCCCGAATTGCGTAGCAATTCGAGAGAAGGGGGAAGGCGCGAAGCGCCTCAGGGGGTTGCATCCCTATTCGGCGCTGGCCTGCTCGATCAGCTGGGCGGCGCTCAGCTGGGTGCGCATCAGCGCGGCCATGCGGTCAAACGCCGGGCGCGAAGCCGCCGAGATGGGGGCCGCTGCCTCGCTGGACTTGGCAATGGTCATTGGGTCTTGCTGCTTGCCGTCCACGCGGAACTCAAAATGCAGGTGCGGACCGGTGGCCCAGCCCGTGGAGCCTACGGCGCCAATGGTTTCGCCTTGCGAGACCGATTCGCCCTTCTTCACGTCAATGCGGCTGAGGTGGGCGTACACCGTGACATGCTCCTTGCGGTGCTTGACGAAGATGACGTTGCCAAAGCCGTTCTGCACGCCCGCGAACTCGACAACGCCGTCGCCCACGGTCCGCACTGCGGTGCCGGTGGGGGCGGCAAAATCGGTGCCCAGATGGGCTCTCCACTTTTGCAGGATGGGGTGAAAGCGCATCGAAAAACCGCTCGACACGCGCGAAAACTCCAGCGGTGCGCTCAGGTAGGCGCGCCGCAGGCTGTCGCCTGCAAGGCTGTAGTAGGCGCCCTTGCTGCCAGCCTCCTGGAACCAGACGGCTTCGTGGCTCTTGCCGTTGTTGACGAACTCAGCGCTCAGCACGCGGCCGGTGCGCAGGGGTTCACCGTCGGCTTCCAGGGTTTCATAAACCACGGAAAAGCGATCGCCCTTGCGCAGCGCGCGGCGGAAATCAATGTCGCCCGAGAACAGCTCGGCGAGTTGCACGGCGACGGAATCGGGGATGTTCGAATCGTCCGTTGCGGCAAACAGGGAACTGCGGATCACGCCGCCCGACAGGCGGCTTGCCGCCGTCAGCGGGGCCGATTCCAGGCGGGAGCTGAAATCTTCGCCCGTGCGCTCAACCACCAGGCGTTTGAACTGGCCGCTGTCGTCCGGGGCCCAGCGCGCCGTCAGGCGCACCAAGCGGTGGTCGTCGGTGGTTTCCGCCGTGATGGAGCGGCCACTGCGGCCAAGGAGGTTCTGGTGCACCTTGCTGTCTTTGCGCAGCCAGGCGGCTGCGGCCGGGTCGGCTACGCCCAGGCGCTGCAGCAAGGATTCGGCGGTGTCGCTGCTGCGCAGTTGCTCGCTGCGGTAGAGCGTGAAGCCCGGCTGCTCGGTCAGCTGCGCCAGCGTGGTGTCGCTGGCCAGCGATTGCACGGGCATGGCAATGCGCTGCTGCGGCAGATCGGCTGCGTCGGGACCGAGCGAGGCCACGGCAAAGGCGCCGCCGCCTGCGGTCAGCAGCAGGGCCGCAAGGGCGGCAGTCATTCGTTTGGGGTGGTTGCGCAGGCTGCGGGAAAGCGGTTGCAGCAGCGCGCGGCTGGCATCGGTCAAGCCATTGGTCAAAATTCTGTCCCCAGGGTGGCGTGGGTCTGGCACGGCAGGCGACCGGTTGGGTCGAGGGCTTACCAAGGCGCACATACTGTCAGGATGGCCGTCTGGCGGTGCAAACCAAGCCGCAAAAACGGGGTGGCTACTAGAATCCGCGACGGCGAGGTGGCACGCAGTATAGCCAACCAAACGCCCTAGGCACCCTTGAAAACCCTTATGAATCATTCAGTTGTTACAACTTATCCGGTCACCGATGCTGTAGGACAAGCGCTGGAAGTGTCGCTGCGCGGCGTCGAAGAACTGCTGCCGCAGCAGGAATGGGTGCAAAAACTGGCCCGTTCGCAGGCCACTGGCCAGCCGCTGCGCATCAAGCTGGGCCTGGACCCGACGGCGCCCGACATCCACATCGGCCACACCGTGGTGCTCAATAAGATGCGCCAGCTGCAGGACCTGGGGCACCAGGTAATCTTTTTGATTGGCGACTTCACCAGTCTGATCGGCGACCCGTCGGGCCGCAACAGCACGCGCCCGCCGCTCACGCCCGAGCAGATCAAGGTAAACGCCGAAACCTATTACCGCCAGGCCAGCCTGGTGCTGGACCCGGCGCGCACCGAGATTCGCTACAACAGCGAGTGGAGCGAGCCCCTGGGCGCCAGCGGCATGATCGCCCTGGCCGCCAAATACACGGTGGCGCGCATGATGGAGCGCGACGATTTCCACAAGCGCTTTACCACTGGCCAGTCGATCAGCGTGCACGAGTTTTTGTACCCGCTGATGCAGGGCTACGACTCGGTGGCCTTGAAGAGCGACCTGGAACTCGGCGGCACCGACCAGAAGTTCAACCTGCTCATGGGCCGCCATTTGCAGCAGGAATACGGCCAGGAGCCGCAGTGCATTCTGACCATGCCTTTGCTCGAAGGGCTCGACGGCGTCGAGAAGATGAGCAAGAGCAAGAACAACTACATCGGCATCAGTGAGCCGGCCAACACCATGTTCGCCAAGGTGCTGTCGATCTCCGACACGCTGATGTGGCGCTGGTACACCCTGCTGTCGTTCCGATCGCTGGCCGAGATCGCGCAGCTCAAGGCCGAGGTGGACGGCGGGCGCAACCCCAAGGATGCCAAGGTGATGCTTGCCAAGGAGATCACCACGCGCTTTCACAGCGCTGCGGCGGCCGACGCGGCCGAACAGGATTTCGCCAACCGCAGCAAGGGCGGCGTGCCGGACGACATCCCCGAAGTGCAGCTCGCGGGCGCGCCGCTGGGCATTGGCGCTTTGCTCAAGCAGGCGAACCTTGCGCCCTCGTCCAGCGAAGCCAACCGCTTGATCGACGGCGGCGGCGTGCGCGTGGATGGCAGCGTGGTGAGCGACCGTGGCCTCAAGTTGGCTGCAGGCAGCTACGTGGTGCAGGTGGGCAAGCGCAAGTTTGCGCGTGTGGTACTCGCTTGATTTTTGATTAAATTGGCCTCTAGCGCTTATCTGAAAAGCGCTGACAGCTATTGAATCAATAGCGTCAATCGGGCGAGGCCAGGGTGTCCGGGTCGGGCATGTCGCCGATGGCCTGGCGGGTGCTCTCGGCTTCCACGGCCAGCCAGGCGCAAAAGGCCTGGATTTCGGGCCGCTGGCTGCTGCGCGGGCCGGTCAGCAGCCAGTAGGCGAGCGGCGAATCGAGCCGGTGGCCCGGCATCACTTCCACCAAGTCGCCCGATGCCAGCGCGTCGGCAATCAACGGCATGCGCGCCAGCGCCAGGCCCTGGCCGGCCAGCGCGGCCTGCACGATCTGGTGCGCGTAGTTGAAGTACAGCCAGCGCTTGGGCTGAAGCTGGCCGCAGCCCTGCGCGTCAAACCAGCGCCGCCACGACAGCCAGTCGAGATTGGCGCTGCGGTGCGCGTCGCCCGCCTCGATCAGCGTGAAGCGCGCCAGATCTCCGGTGGTCTGCGGCGTCCCGCTGGCCTTGAGCAGCCAAGGGCTGGCGACCACGGCCAGTTGCTCGCCAAACAGGCGCTGGCCGCCCTGCATGCGGTGGCCGGGCCGGCCGTAGCGCAGGGCCAGGTCGACGTCCGAGGTTTCCAGGTCCACGCTCGCGTCGCTGGCGTCGATGCGGATGTCGATGTCCGGGTGCTCGCGCTGGAAATCCTCCATGCGCGGAATCAGCCACATCGAGGCAAAGCTGGCCCAGGTGGTGATGGCCACGCTTTTGCGCCCGGCGCTCTGGCGCGCCAAGCGCACGGCGGCATCAATGCGTTCAATCGCTGGCGTGCAACTGCGCAGCAATTGGGCGCCGGAGCCGGTGAGCTCCACGGCCCGCGTATGCCGCAGAAACAGCGGCAGGCCGATTTCGTCCTCCAGCGCCTGAATCTGGCGGCTGACGGCCGACTGGGTGAGCGACAGCGACTCGGCCGCCGCGCGAAAGTTGAGGTGCTCGGCCACGGCCAGGAACGCCCGCCAGTGGCCCAGCCCCACGGCGCGGCTGCGCGGCAGTGGTCGCGCGGGAAGCGGGTTCGGTGGGTTCGCCATGGTGCCATTC
>JBATPF010000107.1:0-7718 GCA_049291355.1 Giesbergeria sp. | reverse complement strand
GCGCTGCAGAGGCGCCCCTGCGCGGTGCGGCCTTTTTGGCGGGTGCAGCCGCCTCGGTCGCCGCAGCTGCCTTGGCAGCTCGGCGCGCGGCCGTCTTCACGGGCACTTTGGCTTCTGGCGCCACGGGCTTGGCCGCGCCCAGCTTGAGTCGCACGGGCATCTCGCCCCACAACTCTTCCAACCGGTAATACTGGCGAATACTGGGCTGCATGATGTGCGCCACGGCGGCGCCGCAGTCCACGATGATCCATTCCCCGTTGTCCTCTCCCTCGGTGCGCGGCTTGGGGAAGCCGGCTTCCTTCACCGCATCGCGCACGCTGGCGGCCAGCGCCTTGGTCTGGCGATTCGACGTTCCCGATGCCACGATGACACGCTCGAACAGCGGCGAGAGGTGTTCGGTGTTGAACACCTGAATGTCCTGCGCCTTCACGTCTTCGAGGCCATCCACAATGGCGCGCTGGAGTTTGGCGACGTCTTTCTTGGCGGCGGATTCCGAGGTTTTGGAGGTGGTCATCAGGTGGTGTGAAAGGTAAACAGGGTGAAAACAATATAGCGTGGGCTCGCCACAGCGGCCAGCGCTTGGTAAAGCAGCCCGGCACCATCGCCGGAAAATTGAAGTGAAATAGGGCTCTAGCGCTTTACCCTCAAGCGCGAGCAGCTCCTGAAATTATAGCTGGCGGGTGTTGCGGGGAAGCCAGTCTCGTCAAACCCAATCGCGTGGCACGAGAAAATGCTCGGTCAATTTCGCCTCGGGCGAGCCTGCTGCAGGCGTCCGCCGATAGGCCCAACTGGCCAGCGGCGGCATGGACAGCAGGATGGATTCGGTGCGCCCGCCCGACTGCAAGCCAAAGTGCGTTCCCCGGTCCCACACCAGATTGAACTCCACATAGCGGCCGCGCCGGTAGAGCTGGAAATCGCGCTCGCGTTCACCGTAAGGCGTATCAAAGCGGCGCTGCACAATGGGCAGGTAGGCCGGCAGAAACGCATCGCCCACGGCCTGGGTCATGGCCATGCTTTGTGCAAGCCCCAGCTCGGAAAAGTCATCGAAAAACACGCCGCCCACGCCGCGCTGCTCGGCGCGGTGTTTAAGACTGAAGTAGTCGTCGCACCACTGCTTGAAGCGCGGGTATTTGTCGTCGCCAAAGGGCGCGAGTGCGTTGCTGCAGTTGCGGTGGAAATGCACTACGTCTTCGTCAAAACCGTAGTAAGGCGTGAGATCCATGCCGCCGCCAAACCAGCACACCGGCTGCGTGCCATGGTGGCCCGCCGCAATCATGCGCACGTTCATGTGCACCGTCGGCACATAGGGGTTGCGCGGGTGGAACACCAGCGACACACCCATGGCTTCGAACGGCGCACCGGCCAGTTCGGGCCGATGCTGCGTGGCGGACGGCGGCAGGCGCGGCCCACGCACATGCGAGAAACCACAGCCGGCGCGCTCGAAAACGCGCCCACCTTCGATGATCTTGGTGATGCCATCGCCCTGCAGTTGCTCGCCCTCGCCCTTGCGCCAGGGGTCCACCACGGCTTGGGCGCCGCCCTCGCCTTCGTCCTCAATGGCTTGCAGCGCGCCGACGATGCGGGTCTGCAGGCCGAGCAGGTAGTCGCGCATGCCAGCCACACCGGCGCTTCGGCCAAAAATATTGTTCATGGATTCTTGATGGCGCGGTGGCCAATGTCGCGCCGGTACTGGGCGCCGTCAAAGTGGATACCGCGTGCCACGTCATAAGCACGCTGCTGGGCCTGGCGCACGTTGTCGCCCAGGGCGGTGACGCACAGCACGCGTCCGCCGCTGGTGCGCACCACGCCATCCTCCAGCACGGTGCCGGCATGGAACACCATGGCGTCGTCCTGGTCCTG
Organism: Giesbergeria sp.; assembly: GCA_049291355.1. Classification (GTDB taxonomy): domain Bacteria; phylum Pseudomonadota; class Gammaproteobacteria; order Burkholderiales; family Burkholderiaceae_C; genus Simplicispira. Next base: position 5,858 of record JBATPF010000107.1, on the reverse strand, counting down.
CGGCAAACCCTGGATGGCGTCGCCCTTGCGCGGCGCCTCGGGGTAGCCGTGGGCGGCCATCACCACGCCCAGCGCGGTGCGGCGGTCCCATTGCAATTCGGTCTGGTCCAGCTTGCCATCGATGGCCGCGCCGAGCAGCTCGAACAGGTCGCTTTTGAGCCGCATCAGAATGGGCTGGGTCTCGGGGTCGCCCATGCGGCAGTTGAATTCCAGCGTTTTGGCGTGGCCTTGGGCATCGATCATCAACCCCGCGTAGAGAAAGCCGGTGTAGGGGATGCCGTCTTTTTCCATGCCGCGCACCGTGGGCAGGATGATCTCGCGCATGGCGCGCGCGTGCACGTCCGCCGTGACTATCGGAGCAGGCGAATACGCGCCCATGCCGCCGGTGTTGGGGCCTTCATCACCGTCTTGCAGGCGCTTGTGGTCCTGGCTCGTGGCCAGCGCGGCGACGTTCTTGCCGTCGCACAGCACGATGAAGCTGGCTTCTTCGCCGGCCAAAAATTCCTCGATCACCACCCGCGCGCCACCTTCGTTGTGCACCGCGCCGTATTTGTTGTCCACCAGCATGAAGTCCACGGCGTCGTGTGCTTCCTGGAGCGTCATGGCCACCACCACGCCCTTGCCCGCTGCCAGGCCATCGGCCTTGACGACGATGGGCGCGCCCAGGCGGTCCACAAAGGCGTGGGCCGCAGCCGGGTCGGTAAACGTGTCGTAGTCGGCCGTGGGAATGCCGTGGCGGCGCATGAAGGCCTTGGAGAAGGCCTTGGAGCTTTCCAGCTGCGCAGCCGCCTTGGTGGGCCCGAAAATGCGCAGGCCGTGGGCGCGAAATTCGTCCACCACACCAGCCGCCAGCGGTGCCTCAGGGCCCACCACGGTCAGGCCGATTTTGTTCGCCTGCGCCCACTCGCGCAGCGCACGCACGTCGGTAATGGCAAGGTTGTGCAGATCGGGCGAGAGCGCCGTGCCGCCGTTGCCCGGCGCCACATACACTTTGGTGACCTTGGGCGATTGGGCCAGCTTCCAGGCGATGGCGTGTTCGCGGCCACCGCCGCCAATGACGAGTACTTTCATTCGTGATCCGGTTCAGAGCGCTGCGTTGTGAAAGACTTCCTGCACGTCGTCGAGGTCTTCGAGCGCGTCCAGAAGCTTTTGCATGCGCTCGGCGTCCTCGCCGGCCAGCTCAATGGTCAGGTCGGGTCGCATGGTGACGCCCGCGTCGGCAGGCTCCAGGCCCGCGGCCTGCAAGGCGTTTTTGACGGCCTCGAATTCGCCGGGGGCCGTCAGCACCTCAATGGCGCCGTCTTCGTCGGTGATGACGTCGTCGGCGCCGGCTTCCAGCGCCAACTCCATCATCTTGTCTTCGTCGGTGCCCGGTGCAAACACCAGTTGCCCCACATTCTTGAACTGGAAGGCCACCGAACCCGTCGTGCCCATGTTGCCGCCGTATTTGCTGAAGGCGTGGCGCACCTCGGCCACGGTGCGTACATGGTTGTCGGTCATGGTGTCCACAATGATGGCCGCGCCGGCGATGCCGTAGCCCTCGTAGCGGATTTCCTCGTAGTTCATGCCTTCCAGCGTGCCCGAAGCCTTGTCGATGTTGTATTTGATGCGGTCGGCCGGCATGTTGGCCGCCTTGGCCTTGTCCACCGCCAGGCGCAGGCGCGGGTTGGCCGACAGATCGCCGCCACCGGCGCGCGCCGCCACCGTGATCTCACGGATGATGCGGGTCCAGATTTTTCCGCGCTTTTCGTCCTGCCGCCCCTTGCGGTGCTGAATATTCGCCCACTTGCTGTGTCCGGCCACGGATGTTCCTTGATGTCGATACTGAATTAAGCTATCACCCGATTCTACTTTTCACCCCATGCCATGGCTGACCCCCTGCTGATTGCGAAAAACGGCGCCACCGAGTGCTTTCTCTTGCCGGGCCTGGCCAACCGGCACGGATTGATCACCGGCGCCACCGGCACCGGCAAGACGGTGACGCTACAAAAGCTGGCCGAACAGTTCTCGGCCATTGGCGTGCCGGTGTTCATGGCCGATGTCAAGGGCGACCTGACCGGCATCAGCCAGCAGGGCAGCGTGCCCGACAAGCTCGCCGCGGTGCTCAAGGACCGCGGCCTGGACCTGCCCGAGCCCGTCGCCTGCCCCACCACGCTGTGGGATGTGTTTGGCGAACAAGGCCACCCGGTGCGCGCCACCATTACCGATATGGGCCCGCTGCTGCTCGGGCGCATGCTCGATTTGAACGAAACGCAGCTCGGCGTATTGAACCTGGTGTTCAAGGTGGCCGACGACAACGGCCTGCTGCTGCTGGACCTCAAAGACCTGCGCGCCATGCTCACCTACGTGGGTGACAACGCCAAGCAGTTCACCACCGAGTATGGCAATGTGAGCGCGGCCAGCATTGGCGCCATCCAGCGCGGGCTGCTGCAAATCGAGAGCCAGGGCGGCGACCAATTTTTTGGCGAGCCCATGCTGGACATCAATGACCTGCTGCAGACCGTCGGAAGCCGGGGCGTCATCAACATCCTGGCCGCCGACAAGCTGATGAATGCACCGCGCCTGTACGCGACCTTTCTGCTGTGGATGCTCTCGGAATTGTTCGAGCAGTTGCCTGAAATCGGTGACCCCGAGAAACCCAAACTCGTCTTCTTCTTCGACGAAGCGCATTTGCTGTTCAACGAAGCGCCCAAGGTGCTCGTCGAGCGCATCGAACTCGTCGTGCGCCTGGTGCGCTCCAAGGGCGTGGGCGTCTATTTCGTCACCCAGAACCCGCTCGATATCCCTGACAGCGTTTTGGCCCAGCTGGGCAACCGCGTGCAGCATGCGCTGCGCGCCTTCACGCCGCGCGACCAGAAGGCCGTCAAGGCGACGGCCACCACCATGCGCCAGAAGCCCGGCCTGGACATCGAAGCGGCCATCACCGAGCTGGCCGTGGGCGAAGCCCTGGTGAGCCTGCTCGACGCCAAGGGCCGGCCGAGCATCACCGAGCGCGTTTATGTGCTGCTGCCCGGCAGCCAACTCGGCCCGATCACACCGCAGCAGCGCAAGGCGCTCATCAACCAGTCGCTGGTGGCGGGGGTGTACGAGAAAATCGTCGATCGCGAGTCGGCCTACGAAAAGCTCAAGGCGCGTACGGCCGATGCAGCCACGCAGGCGCCCGGCGCCAGCCCCGGCGAAGCACCCGCCCAAGACGGTGGCGGCCTGCTCGGCGGGCTCAACGATGTTCTGTTTGGCTCCACCGGCCCGCGCGGCGGCAAGCGCGATGGCCTGGCGCAGACCATGGCCAAATCGGCCGTGCGCACCATGGGCACCAGCCTGGGACGCGAGATTTTGCGCGGTGTACTGGGCAGTGTGTTTGGCGGGCGCAAGCGCTAGCATTCTGCCGTGCAACACACACCCATGACCCACACCATCACCGGCTTTGAATTCGGGCTGCTGCGGCTTTCCGGCCTGCTGGTGCCCCTGGCCATAGTGCCGTGGGCTGTAGCCCTGGTCGGTGTGCCGGCCGGCTGGTGGGAGCCCGAGGGACGTTGGGCGGTCTATCTGATTTGCACCGCACTGGTCGTCCTGGGCGCCCGGCGCTGGACGCTCGCCGTGCGCGAACGTTTCGTGCGCGAAGCCGCCTTGCCGCAACTGCTCAAGCACAAACTGCGCGACGCTTACCCGCTTCTAAGCGCCAAAGATGCCGATCTGGCCGAGCGCGGCCTGCGCCAGTTCTTCATCGCTTGCCTGCGCAGCAACAAAAATTTCGTGGCCGTTCCGTCGCACACGGTGGGCGCTCTTTGGAGCGCCTTCTCCCAGGATTCCAAGGCCTACCGGAACTGGTGCCAGAACGCCCTGGGTTACGCACCGGACTACTCACCCGCGCAAGTGCTCGGCAAGAAAGCGTCGAGCAACGACGCGCTGCGCCGTGCCTGGTACTGGGCCTGCAAAGACGAGGCCATCGATCCGCGCAAACCCAGCCGCCTGCCCCTGCTGTTTGCGCTGGACGCCAAACTGGCCATTCCCGACGGCTTTTACTATGCCCCCGCCGCGCCGAACAGCGCCCAGCCAGGCCGCGACCAACCGCCCACTGTCACGCAGCGCTTTGGCACCAGTTTTTCGGACAGCAGCTATTCCGGCCGCTTTCAGGATTTTGGTGGTTCCGAGCGCTCGGGCGGCAAGACCAGTCACAAACAGGGCGATGATGGCGGTGAGGGTGATTCCAGCGATGCTGAAGAGGGCGGCGAAGATTGACCTATAAAAAATTAATAGCTGCAAAGGCCGTATTCACAAGCGCTGCACCGTATTTTCTTTGCCAAAAATGGCGGCTCGCGCTAGGCGGATTCCCAACGTGACACCTTCGCTCATGGCAAGCAGCTAAGCACGTTCCAAGGACACCGACATGAACGCCTGGCCACACCTGATTGCACCCACCGCCCACGATGTCGTGGAGGCCGCCCACCGGCTCAAAGGCATCGCGCACCGCACGCCGGTGCTGCGCTCAAGTACAGCGGACGAACTGCTCGGGGCGCAGGTTTTCTTCAAGTGCGAGAGCCTGCAGCGCAGTGGTTCGTTCAAGTTCCGCGGGGCTTACAACGCGCTGGCGCAGCTCTCGCCCGAGCAGCGCGAGCGCGGCGTACTCACCTTTTCGGCCGGCAACCATGCGCAGGCCATTGCGCTGGCGGCTCGCATGCAGGGCATGCCGGCGCTGGTCGTCATGCCGCACGACGCGCCCGCCTCCAAGATGGCCGCCACGCGCGCCTATGGCGCTCAGGTGGTCACCTACGATCCGCTCACCGAAGACCGCGAAGCCATCAGCCGCAAACTCTCAGACGAGCGCGGCATGGCGCTCGTCCCACCTTCGGACCATTTCGACGTCATTGCCGGCCAGGGCACGGCCGCGCTGGAGCTCATCGAAGAAGTGCCGCGCCTGGATGTGCTCTTTGTCGGCGTCGGCGGCGGCGGCCTGCTGGCCGGCAGCCTGCTTGCCACCAAAAGCACCTTGCCGCTGTGCCGCGTGTACGGCGTGGAGCCCGAAGTGGCCAACGACGGCCAACAGTCGCTGGCCAGCGGAGAGATCGTCGAAATCGCCTGGCCGCGCAGCACCATTGCCGACGGAGCGCGCGCCACGGCACTGGCGCCCTTGGCCTTTGACATCATCCAGCAAGGGGCCGAAGGCATCGTCACCGCCAGCGACCCGCAGTTGATGGAGGCCATGCGCTTCTTCGCCGAGCGCATGAAAATCGTCGTCGAGCCCACCGGCGCGCTGGCGCTGGCCGGCGCCCAGCACGGCGGCTGCGACGTACGCGGCGCGCGCGTGGGCATCATCGTCAGCGGCGGCAACGTCGACCTGGCGCGCTACGCCCGCTTTCTGGCAGACTGAGACCGATTACTTTTTCCGATGACTCCCATGAGCAACGTCCACCTTATCGACCACCCTCTGGTGCAGCACAAGCTGACCCTGATGCGCCGCAAAGACGCCAGCACCAACAGCTTTCGCCGCCTCTTGGGCGAACTCAGCACGCTGATGGCCTACGAAGTCACGCGCGACATGCCGCTGCAGGACATCCAGATCGAGACCCCGCTGGAAACCATGACCGGCAAGGTAATTGACGGCAAAAAGCTGGTGCTGGTGTCCATCCTGCGCGCGGGCAACGGCTTTCTGGACGGCATGCTCAACGTGGTGCCCGGCGCGCGCGTGGGCCACATCGGCCTGTACCGCGACCCGGCCACGCTGCAGCCGGTGGAGTACTACTTCAAGATGCCGTCCGAGATGGACGAGCGCGACATCATCGTGGTCGACCCCATGCTGGCCACGGGCAACTCGGCTTCGGCCGCCATTGACCGGCTCAAAAAGCTCAACCCCCGCTCCA
>JBATPF010000106.1:0-6020 GCA_049291355.1 Giesbergeria sp. | reverse complement strand
GCATCGCCGTGCAACCCGATGGCCGCAGCGCCGAGGCCCTGGGCACCAGCGGCAATTCCGACAGCGGCAGCGACGTGGTCGGCACGCTCAGCCGCGCCGAACTGCAAAGCGACAGCGACGCCACTGGCACCGGCGAGCAATCGGACGTTGAGCGCGACAACGTTGCTGCCGCGAGCGACATCCGCCCGGACCGCGTGCGCAGCAGCGAGGGCTTGCAGGCCCCCGGCACGGCTGCCAGAGAAATGGACCAGCTCGCCAGCGACGACGACGCCGCGCCCGGCGAAGAGCCTTCGGTCTGAGAGCGGCGCGCTCTTGCTTGCGACGGTCCAAGTCAGGCGCCGCCTGTGAGGCGCATATTGCTATTCAATAGATAGCTGCATACGCTTACCCAATAAGCGCTAGAGGCCTAAAAACCCTAGAATTTTGGAATCCGAATCCGGCTGATCATCAAGGAACCCGACAGCGCAAACACCAGCACCAGCGGGTGCAAGGCAAAGCCCCCCAGGACCACGGCGCCGCCCCAGAGCTGGCCGCGCACGGCGCCCTGCCATGCGGCCAGCGCCAGCAGGGCCACGAGCACGATGGACGTGGGGATGGGCGTGCCCTCGAAGTACTTCACCTTGCCGTCGTCGCCCGAGAGCGTTTCGGCCGTCACGTTGTAACGCGCCAGGCGCGAGACGCCGCAGGCGACAAAGTAGGCCAGCACGATGCGGTCCCAGCCGCCCTGCATACCGCAAGCGTAGGCCAGCACGGCAGGTGCCACCCCAAACGAGATCACGTCGGCCAGTGAATCCAGCTCGCGCCCCATGGCCGAGCTTTTTTGCCGCCAGCGCGCCACACGGCCATCGAGCACATCAAAAATCAGCGCGGCCAGCACCAGCGCAGCGGCGTAATACACATGCTGCCGGTTGCCGTTTTCCAGGTAGGTCATGGCGGAAAACAGCGCGCCAACGCCGCAGACGGCATTGCCCAGCGTGAACCAGTCGGCGAGGTGGAACTCGCGAATCATGGAAAAGCGCTTGGGGCGGTCAGCAGTGGGGTCGGTCATGGGGGCCTTCCGGCAGAGGTCGGGGCTTCATTATGGAAGCGCGCTGGGCCCAAACCCTGTCGGCGAAACGCGCATATGGGTTGGGGCGGGCAAGGGGCGCCACACCGCAGAGGGCTCACCTCCAGGTGCTGAGGCTGCGCCGAAACGCGTGGATGCCTTGCCATTTCGCGCCGGCTCTCTGCACTTCGCGCCGTCCCACGCCATTGCGTCGCAAACCGGAGGCGCCCCAGCCCGGGCTTGCAGACACTGCGCTCCTCATGCCACTTTTGAGGAGTCTGTAGTGAACCGATCCCCTTTGTCGTGCCGGCTCAGCCAGTGGGCAGCCAGCGCCGTTTTGGCCGGCCTGGCCAGTGCCGCCATCGCCGTTCCCGAACCCCAGTTTCAGAGCGCCTTCAAGGAATTTGTGCTGGCCAGTGCAGGCAATAGCAACGCCATCGAGCACGCGGCCGAGGCCTTCTCGGGCCTGGTCAAAGGCGAGCCGACCAACCCGGTACTGCTTGCCTACGCAGGCGCTGCCACGGCCATGAAGGCCGGCACCAGCTGGCTGCCGTGGAAAAAGATGGGCTTTGCCGAAGACGGCCTGGCCCAGCTCGACAAGGCGCTTGCCTTGCTCACGCCGGCACACAACGCCCCCGTGCAAAACGGCACACCCGGCGTGCTGGAGGTAAAGTTTGTTGCTGCCAACACTTTTCTGGCCGTGCCCAGCTTCATGCACCGCCAGGAGCGTGGCGCCAAGCTGCTGGGCGAGGTGCTGGGCAGCCCCTTGCTGGCCAACGCGCCACTGGGCTTTCGTGGCGCCGTCTGGCTCAAGGCCGCCCAGGAGGCCAGCAAGGCCAAGAACATCACCGAGGCCAAGCGCTGTCTGGATCTGATCGTCCAGCACCAGGCGCCCCAGACCGCGCAGGCGCAAGCCCTGCTCAAAGGGCTCTCACTATGAGCGCCCCGCACCCCCCGGTTGTGGCGCTGCAGGGCGTGCACAAAACCTACCGCCTGGGCCAGCATGTGATTCCCGCTCTGCAGGGCGTGGACCTGAGCGTGCAGCGCGGCGAGCTGCTGGCTCTGACCGGCCCCTCGGGCAGTGGCAAAAGCACCCTGCTCAACCTGTGCGGCCTGATCGACACGCCGGATTCGGGTGAGATTGCGCTCAGCGGCCAGCCGGTGGGGGCGCTCAACGAAAGCCAGCGCACGCTGTTGCGCCGCGACGCCCTGGGTTTCGTGTTCCAGAGCTTCAACCTGGTGCCGGTGATGACGGTGGCCGAGAACGTGGACTACCCGCTGTTCCTGGTTGGCGTGCCGCTGGCCGAGCGGCGCGAACGTGTGGCCGCGCAGCTTGCCGCCGTGGGCCTGCAGGAGCATGCCCAGCACCGCCCGGATGCGCTCTCCGGCGGACAACGCCAGCGCGTGGCCATTGCCCGCGCCCTGATCAAGCGGCCGCGCCTGGTCATTGCCGACGAGCCCACGGCCAGCCTGGACTCGCACACCGCCGACCAGGTGTTGGATTTGATGCGCGAACGCGGCCACGCCGAAGGTGCGGCCTTTGTCATCGCCACCCACGACAGCCGCCTCACCCGCCGCTGCGACCGGGTGCTGGCGCTTCTGGACGGGAGAATCCAATGACCGATCTGCGGATGTGGCTGAAATTTGCCATCCAGAACACCTTGCGCAACCGCCGCCGCTCGCTGGTGACGGTGTCCATTGCCGCGCTGGGGACTGCCGCCATTCTGTTGGCCGGTGGCTTTGCGCTGTCGACCTACGAGGCCCTGGCCCAGGCAGCGGCGCGCACCACTGGTCACCTGATTTTGGGCAAGCCTGACCAGTTTGCCCGCGACGAAGACACGCCGCTCCAATATGGCTTGGACGACGTCGCCGCCCTGCGCACCCAGCTGCTCGCCGATCCGGCCGTGCGCCAGGTGTTGCCCAGAGTGGAGTTCAGCGGCCTGATCAGCAACGGCGACAAGTCCACCGTAATGATGGCCACCGGTGTCGAGCCGGACAGCGAGTTCGCCGTCAAGGGCCCCTTCCTGACCATCACCGCGGGCCACGTGCTGGCGTCGGGCAGCCAGGATGCCGAAATCATGCTGGGCGAAGGCCTGGCTCGCAGTCTCAAGGCTACCCCCGGCAGCAGCCTGACCTTGCTGGCCAGCACCACCGAGGGCGCCATGAATGCGCTGGACGTTCACGTCAAGGGCGTTTTCTCCACCGGTGTTCCCGACATCGACAAGCGCCTGGTCTATACCGACATCGCCACTGCGCAGAAGCTGCTGGTGACCCAGCGCGTATCCCGTCTGGGCGTCTTTCTGGACCGCATGGAATCCACCGGGCCTGCGCAGCAGCGCCTGGCCGCGCAGTTCCCGCAACTGACGGTGCAAAGCTGGATGGATCAGGCCTTTTTCTACCGCTCGGTGCGCGCTTTGTACAACCGCATCTTCGGCGCGCTGGGCTTGATCATCGGCGTGATTGTGGTGTTTGTCGTGACCAATGCCATGGCCATGGCCATCATTGAGCGCACCCGTGAAATCGGTACCTTGCGCGCCCTGGGCACGCTGCCGTCGCAACTGCTGCGCACCTTGGCGCTGGAGGGCATGGTGCTGGGCGGCGTGGGTGCGGTGAGCGGCGCGGCGCTGTCGCTGTGCATCTCGCTGATGCTGTACGTGGTGCCGGTCAACATGCCGCCGCCGCCAGGACGCTCGGTGGGCTACCCGCTGAACATCTCCATCGACCCGCTGATGTACGCCGCCACCTTGCTCGCCATGGTGCTCTTGACCATGCTGGCCTCCAGCTGGGTGGCACGCAAGACCGTGCACATGCCGGTGGTGGACGCGCTGGCGCATACGTAACGCTATTAAATAGATAGCTTCTCGCGGTTGTCTGATAAGCGCTAGAGGCCAATTTTTATCAAAAACTCTTAGGAACACCATGCAACGCACGCTTGTCAACACGCTGGCGGCACTCGCCTTGACCGTCGCCGCCACCGCCCCTGCCTTGGCGCAGGACATCAACACCCTGCTCAAGGATGCCGACCACTACCGCACGGGCGCGGACAACCTGCAGGTGGACACGCAGGTCAGTACCTTTAGCGCCGACGGCAGCCCGGACAAAGAACGCCGCTACACCGTCTTTGCCCAGGCTGGCCGCAAGTCCCTGGTGCTGATGCAAAGCCCGGTGGAGAAGGGCCAGAAGGTGCTGATGCTGGGGGACGACTTCTGGCTGGTGATGCCCGGCAGCCAGCGGCCGCTGCGCATCACGCCGATGCAAAAACTGCTGGGCGACGCCTCCACCGGCGACATCGCCACCATGCGCTGGGCCGGCGACTACACCGGCCAGCTGGTGGGCGAGGAGCCCTGCAGTGCCGAGGCCAAGACCCCGGTCTGCCTGCATTTGAGCCTGCAGGCTGCGCGCAAGGGCGTGACCTACCAGCGCATCGAACTGTGGATCGGCCAAACCCGGCACGAGCCGGTGCGCGCCGACCTGTTTGTGCAGTCCGACAAACTGGCCAAGCAGGCGCGCTTTGTCGTCGACATGGCCGCCCACCCGGCCAGCGTGTCCGAGATGGTGCTGGTGGACCAGTTGAGCAACAAGAAGGAAACCCGCATCCGCTACCTGGCCCGCAAGGACCGCACCGTGCCCGAGGAATGGCTCAACCCGATGTTCCTGGCCCACAGCCCAGCGTTGGAGTGAAGCATGCGCCCTCTCGCTCCCATTGCCCTGTGCGTTCTCGCCGCGCTGGCCCCGCTGGCTGCCTGCGCCGACGGATCAGACTTTTCCGGTCAGGTGCGCAGTTACGGCGTCTACCGCCAAACCGCCGACACCGGCCCGCTGGCGCAGGCCCATGCGCTGCAGCCGGGAATCGCGCCTGTGGAGGGCTCCACCCACACCGTGCAGCTTGAAATGTACGGCGGTGCCAAGCTGGGGCCGGTATCACTGCATGCCGGCGCCACCCTGCAAACGCAACCAGGTGGCGACCCCAGCGGCAACACCCAGGGCCGTTTCAACGAGGCTTACGCCTCGGGCAACGCGGCGGCTGGCTGGCAATGGAGTGTCGGCAAGCGGGTGGTCTCCTGGGACGTCGGTTACGGCTTTCGCCCCAACGATGTCGTGCAGCAGGAGGTGCGCCGCGCTCTGGTAGCGCAGCCGCTGGAGGGGCGCCCCTTGCTGATGGCGGAGCGCTTTGGTGCCGACACCGCCTGGTCCCTGGTCTGGGTCAACCCCACACAGCAGGCATCTACCACCGGTGCGCGCGAGAGGGCCCTGGCGGCGCGCGCTTATTGGCACAGCGGCGCGGTGGACTGGTACGCCTTTGCTCGCCAGGGGGAACAGACCGGCGGCAGCGTGGGTGCGGCGGTGTCCTGGGTGGCCAGCGACGCGCTGGAACTGCATGCCTCCGTGCGGGGCGGTCAGCAGCTCGTCGGCGGCACCTGGACCCACGCCAGCCAGGTCAGCCTGCTGGTAGAGGCCTGGCACGACAGCACCGCATTGAGCAACGCGCAGTGGAGCGCCTGGTCCGCCCGCAACCTGGCCCTGTCCCAGTGGCGGGCACGCGGCGTGCCCGCTGCGGCGGTGGCCGGCAGCCTGGCCCAACAGGCCAATGCCTTTGGCGTCGCCAGCAACCTGCGCCAGGACAATGTGTTTGCCCGCGTGAGCTGGCAGCACGAACGCTGGGAAACCGCGCTGGACTGGCTCTACACACCCGCCGATCGGGGCGCCATGATCACTGGGTCCGTCGGATGGACCGGCGAGCGCATCAAGCTGGAGGCAGGCCTGCGCGCCACCGCTGGGCCGGGTGGCGCCATCGTGCGGCAACTGCCGGTGCAGCGCCAGGGCTATGTGGTGGCCACCTGGGCGTTCTATTGATCCGGCCCTGAGAAGTCTTAAGCCGCATAGCGGACGTGGCGGTCCTGGAAGTAGCTCATGACGCGCTCGGGGTTTTGCTCCAACATCGCCATGTGGTCGTTGGCCGCTTCGCGTAACTTGG
>JBATPF010000105.1:0-2747 GCA_049291355.1 Giesbergeria sp. | reverse complement strand
CATCTACCTGAACCGTGCGCTCGATGCGATGTACGCGCACCTGAGCAGCGGCGCGGCACTGCCAGCCAGCCAGGTGGTGCGCACCGTAGCGCGCGGCGGTGTCCCCGGCCGTGCGCCGGCGCTCGGCACGGCCAACCTCCCGGCGATTGCCACGGTTCCGGCAGCAGCCAATGCCATCGTGCTGACCCCGGGCTCCATCTCGGTGCCTGAGTGAGCCTCGCGCCCCGTACCTTCAGCCGTGCGGGGCCACTTGCATCCCTAGGAGCCAACCATGAATTCAATTTCTTCGCTGCGCACAGGCGCTGCCTGGCCGCGCGTGTTCGCTATGTTCTGCGTGGTCTTGGCGCTCTTCGGCCAGGGCGCTGCGCGTGCCGCTGAAATCGTCATTGGCCAGGTGGCTCCGCTGACGGGTGTGCTGGCCAGCTCGGGCGAGCAAATGGTGCTCGGCGGAAAGATTTACTTCGATGCCGTCAATGCCCAGGGGGGCGTGCACGGCGCCACATTGCACCAGCTGGTGGTGGATGACGGCTACGACGTGAGCAAAACGGTGGCGCGCACCCGTGAACTGCTGGCACGCCCAGACGTCGTGGCCTTGTTCGGCTTTGCTGGCACCGCCAACATCACGCAGTTGCTCAAGGACGGCGTGCTCGCGGACGGGGGTGCAGCGCTGGTGGCGCCCTACACCGGCGGTGAATCGCTGCGATCGCCGTTCAACCCCTGGATCTTCCACGTGCGTGCTGGCTATGTCGACGAAGCCGAGCATATGGTGCAACAGCTCACCACGCTGAACATGAACCGCATCGCAGTGATGTACCAGGACGACGGCTTTGGCCAGTCGGGGCTGGAGGGCGTGGAGGCTGCGCTGGCGCGGCGCAAGCTCAATTTGGCGGCAGTGGCAAGCTACCCACGCAATACCGACGACGTAGCGGCCGCCGTCAAGACCATCTCGGCCGCCAATGTCCACGCGGTCATCATGATTGCGGTCAACAAGCCCGCAGCAGCGTTCATCAAGAAGTACCGCGAGGCCGGGGGAGGGGCCCAGCTCTACAACATCTCGGTGGTCAACCCTGCCGAAATCGTGCGCTTGGCGGGCCTGGAAAATGCCCACGGCCTGGGCATCAGCCAGGTGGTGCCTTTTCCCTATCAGCCCAAGCTCCCGGTGGTGCGCGAATACCAGCAACTGCTGGCAAAGTACGCGCCCGGCGCCGAGCTGAACTACACCAGCTTCGAAGAGTTTCTGGGTGCCAAAGTGCTGGTGGAAGCCCTGCGCCGCGCTGGCCCGGCGCCCACGCGCGCGGGCGTGGTCAAGGCGCTCGAATCGCTACAGAAATTTGATCTGGGTGGCTTGGTCATCAGCTATTCGCCCACCAACCGCATTGGTTCGCGCGGCGTGGAAGTCACCGTGATCGGCAGTACTGGCCGACTCATGAAATAAGCACCTCTCAAGGATCTCGCATGCAACCGCGCTCGCGCTATGCCACCTGTGCCGGCTATGAAATTCATTTCATGGAATGGGGCGCCCCCGACGCTCCGGTAATCGTCGCCTGGCATGGCTTGGCGCGCACCGGGCGCGATATGGACCCCTTGGCCCAGCATCTGGCGGATCGCTACCGCGTTATCTGCCCCGACACCCTGGGGCGGGGCCTGAGCCAGTGGGCGCGCCACCCGGCCGAGGAATACAGCCTGCGCTTTTATGCGCGCATCGCGGCCGATCTGTTTTCGCAGTTGGGCATTGATCGCGCGCACTGGATCGGTACATCGATGGGCGGCTCCATTGGAACGGTCAGCGCAAGCGGCCTGTTCGAGCCCGCGCTGCAGGGCGCCATCCGCAGCCTGCTGCTCAACGACAACGCGCCCCAGCTTGCCGACGCAGCGCTTGAACGCATCAAGGCCTACGCCGGCCAGCCGCCAGCGTTTGACACAGTGACCGAATTGGAAGCGTTTTTTCGCCAGGTGTACGCGCCCTACGGCTGGCTGTCCGATGCGCAGTGGCGCCTGCTGACGGAGAGCTCGACGCGCCGGCTCGCGGACGGCCGTGTCACCCCGCACTACGACCCGGCCATGGTGCAGCAGTTCACCCGGCACGACAACGACTACCTGATCTGGGACCACTACGACGCGCTGAATCTGCCCGTGCTGTGCCTGCGCGGAGCCGATTCCGACCTGGTGTTGCCGCAAACCACGGCCGCGATGCAGACCCGCGGCCCCGGCGCACGCGCCCAGTTGCAAGTGACGCAAGTTGCCGGCTGCGGCCACGCCCCCGCCCTCAACGTGCCCGAGCAACTGGCCCTGGTGGATGCATTTCTGGCGCGGGTGGAGGTCGGCTCCTAGGCGCCGCCTTGCGAGATCGTGAACAGGCTCTAAGCTCGGCGCATGGCGCACCTGCGCCACGAAGCAGTCGAGCAAGGATGAAACATGATTGACGGATTGGTAGCGGGCCGCCTCCATAGCGCGCCCGGTGAACGCATGGACAAGGCGGGCAGGGCCTTTGTGGTGGCAAAGGTGCTCGCCTCGGCGTCCGAGGGCGAAAACCTCATTGTCAATGTCATCGCTTTTGACCAAGAGATCTGCACCGCGCTGCTCGCACTGCGCGATGGCGACAGCATCGCCCTGGCCGGAAGCCTGACGCCGCGCGTCTGGACGGACAAGCAGGGCAACACCCGGCCCAGTCTGGATATGGTGGCGAACGGAGTTTTGACTGCCCATCACGCTGGCCAGAGTCGCGGCGCGTTGGATGGTGGGTGAGG
>JBATPF010000104.1:0-3567 GCA_049291355.1 Giesbergeria sp. | reverse complement strand
GGCCTGCACCGTCCAGCGGCCTTCGCCCGAGTCGGACACGCGGCCGGCAAAGCCGTCGAGCTTGGGGTCGGCGACCAGCGCCTCGGCGGTCAAATCGAGCAGCCAGGAGCCAATCACGCTGCCGCGCCGCCACAGCTCGGTGATCTCGGGCAGGTCCAGCGCGTACTGGTAGTGCTCGGGGTGGCGCAGCGGTGTGGTTTCGGCATCGACTTCGTGCTGGAGCTTGCCCACATTGGCGTGGTGCAGGATGTTCAGGCCCTCGGCGTAAGCGGCCATGATTCCGTATTCAATGCCGTTGTGCACCATCTTCACGAAGTGGCCCGCGCCGTGTGGGCCGCAGTGCAGCCAGCCGCGCTCTGCGGTGCCGCTCCCCGCCTTGCGGCCAGGAGTGGGTGTCAGCGCACCGGCGCCCGGCGCCAGCGTCTCGAAAATCGGCGCCAGTTGGGCGACGGCCTCGTCCTTGCCGCCCACCATCTGGCAGTAGCCGCGCGTGAGGCCAGCCACGCCGCCGCTGGTGCCCACGTCGAGGTAGTGGATGCCCTTGGCCTCCAGCGCAGCGGCGCGGCGCAGGTCGTCGTGGTAATACGAATTGCCGCCGTCGATGACGGTGTCACCGGGGCTGAGCAAGGGCACCAGATCGTCCAGCACGCCATCGACCACGGCGGCCGGCACCATGAGCCAGAGGGCGCGGGGCAGGGTGAGGGCAGAGACGAAACTTTGCAGCGTGGTGCTGCCCGTGGCGCCCAGGGCTACCAGCCGCTGGACGGCGTCGGCACTTTGGTCGTGCACCACCAAGGCGTGCCCGCCGCGCAGCAAACGGGTGCTCATGCTGGCCCCCATGCGTCCCAAACCAATCATTCCGAGCTGCATGCCATCGTCCTGTTCTTCCGCGTCGACTGGGGGTTTTCTACGCGTTCGCGGCTGTCGTCGGCACGGGAGGGTGGGCAGTCAAACGTGGCAGCACCTGAGCGTGTGAGTGTCCTGGTGCAGCGACGATGCTAGACCTTGCGCCGGGGCAAGGCTGTCGGTGAAGGCCGACAGTGCCATTGTGCAGGCCGATTTTTTTCGTCGACGCTCCCATCAACGCGTATCTGGTGGCTAGGCCCCTCGACTGGGCTGCTTGCGCGCCAGGTTCTGCGCCAGCAGGCGGCGCAGGATTTCGTCATCCGGCATATTGAGCGCGTCGCCGTAGAACTATTGTTTCAATAGCTGGTTGGGCTACTCCCATAAGCGCTAGAGGCCGATTTTCCCCATATTTGTTAAGTTGCAGACTTGTCCGATGGGTCGGTGAAATCTTGACGAGTCATTCGATGGATAGCCAGGGCCGTCAATAGCCGCGCAGCAGCATGTCGAGGGCGGTTTCTATTTCCAGCATTTGCGCTTTGGCGCTGTTGCAGCTTTGGCGCAATTCGGACTGCAGGAAAACGGCAATGCCCGGTGGGTGCAGGTGCACCGTTTGCTCGCCCACCGCGATGGCCGGGTTGAAGCGCTCGGTCATGCCGGGAAAAGCGCCGGGCCGGGCCAGCGGGACGCAGACGCGCTCGGCAAATGGGTAGAGCAGGTCGCTCTGGATTTCCAGCACAAAGGGGAAGTCGAGCCGGTCGGGCTCTATGGGGTTGGGGTAGATGTCGAATCGCGCCGCGGCTTAAACGCCTTCGCTGCGCCAGCGGCGCACGCGTTGTGAGTAGGGTTCGCGCTCAGTCGCCCACGCGTTGTATTGGGCAATTTGCGCGGCGTGCTGCTCGGCCCATTGCGCGGTGGGTGCAGGCTGCGTGCCGTAGCGGGCGGGCTCTTCCTGCACCGATGGGGTGACAGGCACCACTTTGACGGGTTGCAGGGTGATGCTGCCGTCTGCCAAGGTTTGCAGGTCAAACAGTTGCCCGGCGTACTTCTTGCCCAGCGAGATTTGGCCGCTGGCGCCCACTTCTTTCAACATGGCATGGCTCCTGTTGCACGTCATGCCATCATGCGGCATGACGACGAGCGGGTCAAGATTTCGGCATCGCCGCCTTGAGCTGGTACAGCGCGTCGAGCGCCTCGCGCGGGCTGAGCTTGTCGGGGTCGATGGCGGCCAAGGCGGCTTCGACGCGGCTGGGCGCGAGCATTTCGGGCGCGGGTGGCGGGGCAAACAGGTCCACTTGCAGCTTGCCTTCGCCGGCGCGCGCTTCCAGGGCTTCGAGCGCGTGGCGCGCGTGGTTGAGCACGGCGGCGGGCATGCCGGCGAGTTTGGCCACCTGAATACCGTAGCTGCGGCTGGCCGGGCCGGGGGAAATTTCGTGCAGAAAGACGATGTCGCTGCCCGATTCGGCCGCGCTCACATGCATGTTGACCGCGTGGCGCGCCTTCGCGGGCAGTTCGGTCAGCTCGAAGTAGTGCGTGGCAAACAGGGTGAAGGCGCGGGTTTTGTCGTGCAGCTGGATGGCAATGCTGCCGGCCAGCGCCAGGCCGTCAAAGGTGCTGGTGCCGCGGCCGATTTCGTCCATCAACACCAGGCTGTGCGGCGTGGCGGCGTGCAGAATTTGCGCGGCCTCCAGCATCTCCAGCATGAAGGTCGATTGAGCGTTGGCCAAATCGTCCGCCGCGCCGATGCGGGTGTGGATGGCGTCAATCGGCCCGAGCCGGCAACTGGCGGCCGGCACATGGCTGCCGATGCTGGCGAGCAGCACGATGAGCGCCACCTGGCGCATGTAGGTCGATTTGCCGCCCATGTTGGGGCCGGTGATGACCTGCATGCGCGTGTTGGCGTTCAGCCGCGTGTGGTTGGCGATGAAGGCGCCGCTGGAGGTTTCCGCCAGGCGCGCTTCCACCACCGGGTGGCGGCCGGCTTCGATCTCGATGCAGGGCTCAGCCACAAACTGCGGCGCGCACCAGTTGAGGGTGAGCGAGCGCTCGGTCAGGCAACACAGCACATCAAGCGTGGCCAGTGCTTCGGCCAGGCGGGTGAGCTGCGGGATGTGGGGCTGGAGCTGGGCCAGCACCTGGTCGTAGAGCCATTTTTCGCGCGACAAGGCACGCTCGGAGGCCGACAGTGCTTTGTCTTCAAAGGCTTTCAGCTCGGGCGTGATAAAGCGCTCGGCGTTCTTCAGCGTCTGGCGGCGGCGGTAGTCGTCCGGCACCTTGGCGAGCTGGCTGCTGGTGACTTCAATATAGAAGCCGTGCACCTTGTTGAACTGCACGCGCAGGTTGGCAATGCCGCTCCTCTCGCGCTCGCGCGCTTCCAAATCCAGCAGGAAGGCGTCGCAGTTGGTCTGGATGGCGCGCAGCTCGTCCAGCTCGGCGTCGAAGCCGCTGGCGATGACACCGCCGTCCCGCACCAGCGCGGCGGGTTCTGGGGCAATGGCGCGCGCCAGCAGGGCGGTGCAGCCACTGGGCGGCGTCAGTGCAGCAAAAATATAGGTCAAATAGGGCTCTAGCGCATATCCAGATTGCGCTAGCAGCTCTGTTTTTTGTAGTGTCTGGCCCAGCGCCAGCAATTCGCGCGGGCGCACCTGGCCGAGGGCGATGCGGGCGGTGATGCGCTCCACATCGCAGACGCCCTTGAGCGCGGCGCGCAGGCGCGTCCAGCTG
>JBATPF010000103.1:0-15618 GCA_049291355.1 Giesbergeria sp. | reverse complement strand
ATTCGGGGCGCTCTGAAAACGCGCGGCGGTGCAGCACCTCAGAGCGCATCAAGATGAAGCCCGCGTCGTAGTTCACATGCAGCCATTTGTGGAAGTCAAAGGCCAGCGAGTCGGCGCGTTTCAATCCGCTCAGGCGCGGGCGCAGGCGCTCGCTGAGCACGCCCATCGCCCCGAAGGCGCCGTCGATGTGCAGCCAGAGCTGCTCGGCTTGCGCGATGTCGGCCAGGGTTTCCAGATCGTCTATGGCGCCCACGTTGACCGCACCCGCCGTGCCCACGACGACAAATGGCGTCAGGCCGGCCGCCCTGTCCTGGGCAATGGCCTTCTTGAGCGCTGCGGTGTCGATCTCGAAGCGCTCGTTGACCGCGATTTTGCGCAGCGCGTCCGAACCCAGGCCCAGGATGTCGAAGGCGCGGGCCACGCAGGAATGGGTTTGCGCCGAGGTGTAGCCCACCAGCTGGCTCAGCGCGCTGTTTTGCAGCCCGGTCTTTCGGCTGCTGAAGTTGAAGCAGCGGTCGCGCGCCGCTTTGAGGGCAATGACGGTGGCGATCGATGTGCCGCTCACGACCAGGCCGCTAGAGCCGGCGGGAAACTGCAACAGCTCGCGGCACCAGTTCACCACCTGTTTTTCCACATACATGGCGCCGTGGTCGCGTCCACCGAGGTTGGCGTTGATGGCAGCGGCGGTGATGTCGGCCATCAGATTGCCGGGTGTGCCCGAGCCGTGCACCCAGCCAAAAAAGCGCGGATGGGTGTTGCCCACGCCGTAGGGCAGCAAGGCCGCCAGCTGGGCCTGGGTGGCTTCGGGACCCAGTCCCTCGACGGGCAGTGGGGAGGCGTAGGTTTCCTGTAGCGCGGCCGGGAAGGGGTTCCAGACCGGGCCCTCGCGGTAGCTGGCCATGCGGTCGACCGCAGCGTCCAGCATGCGGTGGGCCTGAGCGCGAAAGGCGCTCCAGTCGGCCGGGTCCAGGGTCTGCTCGGGAGCAAAACTGGGGTGAACGGGACGGTTCATGGCTGGTCTTTCTGGTTGTCTTCACCCACCGGGTGGGCGGCGGCAGCGGTGGCGGCCACCTGCACGATCTGGCCGATCAGGCGGCAGTCGTCGGGCGTGAGCGAGAGCGGGGTCCGCAGGTCGAGCAGTTGGCGCAGCACGCCGTGGGATTGCGGCATGGGCGCCTGTTCCGCCAGGTAGTGCCAGTGACCAAAGTGGCTGGTGAAAGCAGTGGGGACGCGCAGACCAAACCACTTGATGTACAGACCGCGTGCTTCGCATTCCACCAGAAAATGCTCGATCTGCGCCGGGGACAAGTCCAGCGAAAACTGAATCGAGCTGGGCACGAAGTCTTCGCGTGCATCGCGTACCGGCAGCGAAACCTGCGGTGCGGCAGCGAAGGCCTGGGCCAGTTCGTCGTAAATGCGCCGCCAGCGCGCCGCGCGCTCGGGCAGCAAGGCGAGTTGCGGACGCAGCAAGGCGGCGGCCAGGTTGGACATGCGCATGCTGAAGTTGGGCGTGACATAGCGCCAGCGCTCGAACACCTCGGCCGAGGGCCGCAGCAGATGCTGGCCGTACATCATGTAGCAGCCCGACATCAGAATGACCTGCGCCGCCACGTCGTCGTCGTCGGTGACCAGCAGACCGCCCTCACCGGAGTTGATGTGTTTGTAGGTCTGGCTGCTGTAGCAACCGATGCGACCAAAGCGGCCGGTGTACTGGCCGTCCCAGCGCGCGCCCATGGTGTGGGCGCAGTCTTCGACCAGGGCAATGTTGTGGCGGTCGCAGATGTCGCGCACCGCGCGCAAGTCGGTGATGTGGCCCCGCATGTGCGAGAGCAAAAAGACTTTGGCGCTGCTGCTGGCGGCCTTGCGCTCCAGATCGGCCAGGTCGGTGGTGTAGTCGTCTCGCGTCTCCACCAGCACAGCCGACGCACCGGCGTGGGCAATCGCTCCAGGCACCGGCGCGAGCGTGAAGCTGCTGGTGAGCACCTGGTCGCCCGGCTGCACGCCCAGCGCCTTGAGCGCGAGGAACATGGCCGCGCCGCAGGAGTTGACGGCCACGCAGTATTTGGCGCCGACGTAGGCCGCGTACTCCTGCTCCAACAATGACGGCTCGGGCGTGCCAGAGCCTTGTTCGCCGTAGCGGTGCAGGCGGCCGCTGCGCATCAGCGCCACGGCCTGCTCGATGGCGGCTTCGGGAATGGGCTCGGACTGGCTCAGGTCTTTACCAAACCAGAGACCGTCGGCGGCGCGGGTGGGGGCGGTGGGCGTGTTCATGTCAGTGCTGGTGGCCTTGCAGGGTGCCAAGTTCAAACTGTTCTTCTGGGAAATACTTTTTCAGCCGGATGTCACCGGTGCGGGCGTGGCCTTCCATGCCTTCCAGGCGCGAGATGCGCGCCGCCACCTGGCCGACCTCGCGGCTGGCTGCGCGGTTCAGGCGCTGGTAGGTCACGGTCTTGATGAACTTGCCCACGCTCAGGCCGCCCGAGTAACGCGCCGCGCCCCGGGTCGGCAGGATGTGGTTTGGGCCGGCGCATTTGTCGCCATAGGCCACGGTGGTTTCTTCGCCGAGGAACAGCGAGCCGTAGTTGGTCAGGCGCTCCAGCCACCAGTCCAGATCAGCGGCGAGAACTTGCAGGTGTTCCGGTGCGTAGCGGTCGCTGATTTCACAAATTTCCTCGCGGGTCGGGGCGTAGACCACCTCGCCGTAATCGCGCCAGGCGACGCTGGCCGAGGAGCGGGCCGGTTCGGGCAAGGCGGCGATCACGCGCGGCATGATCGCTATGACCTTCTCGCCCAGGGCGCGCGAGGTGGTGTAAAGCCACACCGGTGAGTCCGGCCCGTGTTCCGCCTGGCCGGCCAGGTCGGCGGCCACGATTTCGGCGTCGGCATTTTCATCGGCAATGATGGCCGACTCGGTGGGCCCTGCCACCACATCGATGCCGATGCTGCCAAACAGCGTGCGTTTGGCTTCGGCCACAAAGCGGTTGCCGGGGCCGACGATGATGTCGGCTGGGGCTTTGGCATACAGGCCGTAGGCCAGCGCGGCAATGCCTTGCACGCCGCCGAGCGCCAGCACGGTGTTGGCGCCGCACAGCTGCATGGCGTAGAGGATGGCCGGGTTGACGCCGGCCTCTTTGTGGGCCGGCGAGGTGGCGACGATGTTGGGCACGCCGGCGACCTTGGCGGTGCACACGCTCATGATGGCGGAGGCCGCGTGGGCGTAGCGCCCGCCGGGCACGTAGCAGCCGGCGGTGTTGACCGGGATCAGTTTCTGGCCAGCCACCAGGCCGCTCATCAGCTCCACGTCGAACTCGGCCAACGAATTGCGCTGGCGCTGGGCGAAGTCTCGCACCCGCTGGTGGGCAAAGGCGATGTCTTCGCGCACCGTCTGCGGCACGGCCTTGATTGCCTCGGCGATGTCGGCTTCATCGAGCAGGATCTTGCCTTTGTAGCCGTCCAGATCGCGGGCATAGCGCTCCACCGCTTCACGGCCCTCGGCCTTGATTTTGGCCAGCATGCGCTGCACGGTCTCGCCGGTGGCGGCGTCGATGGTGGCCTGGGGTGGGGTGGCTTTTTTCAGGTATTCGGTGGTCATGGGTGTCCTTGGGTGGGCGGGATGGTGCAGGAATGGGCGAATGTTAGGCCTGTGTGCGATGCGCAGTTAGAGCCATAATCAGTTTTCTTTGGTGCCAGAATCTCAGCAACCGTCCTTTCATGCGCCCCGCTCAATCCGTCACCGATATCTGGGTCAAGCTGCTGCCGCGCTTTGCCGGCAGCAGCTTGACGCTGCAAGGCCGCATCAAGGAAATGATGGTGCGCAGCATCCTCGATGGCCTGGTGCCGCTGGATGCCGCCATGCCGCCCAGCCGTAGCCTGGCGCAGGCGCTGGGGGTATCGCGCAACACCGTCACGCTGGCCTTGCAACGGCTGGTGGCCAAAGGTTTTCTGATTTCACGCGAACGCAGCGGCCTGTTCGTGAACCCCGACATCGTGCTCGGGCAAGCCGGGCGTCGCGAACCGGGTGACGCGCCGACGAGCGGCCTGGGCTGGCGCGCGCGCCTGAAAACCACGGTGGGCCAGCAACGCAACATCGCCAAGCCCGCGCAATGGCAGGACTTTGATTACCCCTTTGTCTATGGTCAGTTCGACGCCACGCTGATGCCGCTGGCCGACTGGCGGGCCTGCTCGCAACAGTCTTTGCTGGCACCGGCCGTGCGCCAGTGGTCGCAAGACCACGTCGACCGCGACCATCCGGGCCTGGTGAGCCAGATCCAGCATCGGCTGCTGCCGGCGCGCGGCATCGTGGCGCAGCGCGATCAAATTCTGGTGACGGCGGGGGCGCAAATGGCGTGCTATTTGCTGGCCCAGGTGCTGATGGACAGCAAGACAGTGGTGGGTATGGAAGACCCCGGTTATCCCGACGCTCGCAACAACTTTGCACTGCATTGTGGCCGACTGCTGCCGCTGGCGGTGGACGCACAGGGACTGGTGCCTTCGCGCAAGCTGGGCGCATGTGATTACGCCTTCGTCACACCGAGTCACCAATGCCCCACCAGCGTCACCATGCCGTTGGCGCGGCGCCAGGCCTTGCTGGAAATGGCGCGCAAAAAGAATGTGGTGCTGTTTGAAGACGACCACGAGAGCGAGCTGAGTTTCCTGGGCAAACCCTTGCCCGCGCTCAAGAGCCTGGACTCGGATGGCCGCGTGATCTACCTCGGCAGCCTGTCCAAGACCCTAGCTCATGGCCTGCGACTGGGCTACATCGTGGCCGCACCCGAGCTGATCGCCGAGCTGCGCGCGTTGCGGCGCCTGCTGATGCGGCACGTGCCCTCGAACAACGCCCACATCGCCGGCCTGTTCATCGCCCAGGGGTACCACGATGCCTTCATCCGCAAGCTCAATGTCACCTACCGCGAACGCCGCCGTGTCTTGCTGGACGCGCTGGCACGCTGGCTGCCCGACTGCACGGTGAGCCAGGCACACGGCGGCTCGGGCGCCTGGGTGCAAGGCCCGGTGGGGCTGGATGCCAGCGCGCTGGCGCAGGCTGCGCTGTCGCACGGGGTGCTGATCGAACCGGGCGGGGTGTTTTTCGCGCGACCTACGGCGGCACAAAACCGCTGCTTTCGCATGGGCTATTCGGCGATTCCCAGCGCAGCCATCGAGGCCGGTGTGCGCGCCTTGCGGCAGGCCTATCTGGCTTGCCTGGATCGGTAAACCTCAGCGCCTTGGCCCGGTGGCCAGCATGGCCACGATCTCTCGCAGCACCGCCTGGGTGACCGAGTGCGACAAATCCAGCGCCCGGTTGTGGCGGTAGTAGGGGCTCAGGTCCAGGCCCACACCGATGCCGTAAATCTCTACCTCAGCTTGTGCTTGCAGCTCAGCCACCACATGGCAAAGATGATGATCGAGGTAATGGGTATCGTTGGCCAAGGCGGTGGCACCGTCGGTGGGGCTGCCATCGGAGATCACCAGCAGCAGGCGCCGGCCATCGTGGCGCTGCACCAGGCGCTGCGCCGCCCAGCTGACCGCTTCGCCGTCCACGCCTTCGCGGAACAGGTCGCTCTTGAGCAGAGCGCCGATGGCGGGGCGGGCGCGGCGCCACGGGGTGTCGCTGTCCTTGAAAACCAGGTGCGCGGTTTCGTTAAGGCGGCCGGGGTGCGGTGGGCGGCCCGCGCGCAGCCAGGCTTTCTGGGCGCGTCCGCCGTTCCAGGCGTTGGTGGTGAAGCCCAATACTTCGGTGGTGACACCGATCTGATCCAGCGCTCGCGCCATCACGTCGACCAGGATGGCCACCGATTCGATGTGCTGGCGCATCGAGCCCGAACAATCGATCAAAAAACTCACCGCGCTGTTGGACACCGGCGCGTGTTGCTCGATGCGAAACAGGCGCCGCTCTGAGGGCGAGGTGATGAGCTGGCTGAGGTGGCGACCGTCGATGTAGCCCTCTTCCTGGCCGTGCAGCCAGCCATCGCGCACCGGGGTGGCGAGCACGGCGTTGAGCTCGCGCACCAGGCGGGCGACCGACAGGCCTTGTTGTTCGATGCGTCGGTCCAGCCGTTCGCGGTATTCCTGCAGCACGGCCGCGCGCACCAGAGTGGCGGCAGGTGTTTCGGTGTCGAAGGCGTCGGTAAAGACCCGGTAAACACCGCCCGATCCAGCCAGCGTGCGGCTGCTGCCGGTGCTGGCGATGGTGAGGCCTTCGTCGCCATCTTCGCCGTCAAAATCCATCCAGAGGTTGAAGTCCAGCGGTTTATCGTCGGCTTCAGTGTCGCTGTCGTCGGCACCCGCCACGTCTTCCATATCGTAGGCGGCCAACATGCCGGCCACCAGCGAAGCAATGGACAGCGCGTGCTCGGCATAGGCAGCCTGGTCAAAACGCTGGCGGCGCAGGCCAGCCAAGTCATGTCCCAGGCTGCGCACGATGGACATGCGCGTGGCTTCGATTGCGTCTTCTGTAGCTTCCACCACCTGCTGTGCAGTCACGCGTGAGCGGGTGATCTGTGCCACCGTATACAGCAGCATGCCCTTGGCGGTTTCGGTCAGACCGCTGTTGTAGAACGCCATCGACCAGGCTTCGAAGCGATGGCGCAAGTTGTGCACCATGCCGGGCATGTCCTTGGGTACAAGGGCTTCAACGCGAAACTGCTCCAGCATCTCAAACAGCATGCGCTCCATCGGCTCGGCTGGGTGCAGGCGCTGGTGCAGTTCGGTGTCGGCCAAACGCAAGCGCAGCGCCATGCCGTCGGCAGCCCCGCGAAATGAGCCAAAATCGTCCACTTCCGGCTTGGGACTGAGGTGGGGCGCAAACGGCGGCAAGGCCTTGTCGTCCCGGTACAGGCGGCGGCCCCGAAAGTGCAGGCCGGCCTGGCCGCTCAAGGCGCGGATGGACGCCGCGCAGAGGTCATCGATGCGTTGCTGGTGGCGCGTCGCGCCCGCCGTGGCCAGGGGCTCGACCATGGCCGTTCAGGCGACGCAGTGGGCCAGCGATTCGTCGAGCTCGCGCTGGAAGCAGCGCTGGAAATACTCGGCCACGATGGGCCGCTCGGACTCGTCGCACTTGTTGACAAACGACAATTGAAAAGCCAGGCCCGGGTCGCGGAAAATTTCCACGTTTTCGGCCCAGGTGATCACGGTCCGCGGCGACATCAAGGTGGACAGATCGCCGACCCGAAAGCCCTGGCGCGTGAGGTCGGCCACTGCCACCATGGCATTGATCATTTCCTGGCCGGCCGCATCGGCATACAGCGGTACACGCGCAGTCACGATGGCCACTTCTTCCTTACGTTCAAGGTAGTTGAGCGCGACCACGATGTTCCAGCGATCGATCTGAGCATGGTTCAGGCGCTGGGCGCCGTGGTACAGGCCGTTCAGGTTGCCCTGGCCCACGGTGTTGGCGGTGGCGAACAGGCGGAAGTAGGGGTTGGGCCGCAGCACACGGTTCTGGTCCATCAGCGTGAACTGGCCGTCGCGCTCCAGGATGCGCTGGATCACGAACATCACATCTGGCCGGCCAGCGTCGTACTCGTCAAAAATCAAGGCCATCGGACGCTGCAGCGACCAGGGCACGATGCCTTCCTGGAATTCGGTCACCTGCTGGCCGTCGCGCAGCACCACCGCGTCTTTGCCCACCAAATCGAGCCGACTCACATGGCCATCAAGGTTGACGCGCACGCAAGGCCAGTTCAGCCGCGCCGCCACCTGCTCGATGTGGGTCGATTTGCCGGTGCCATGCAGGCCTTGCACCATGACGCGGCGGTCGCGGCTGAAGCCGGCCAGCAGCGCCAGCGTGACCGCTGGGTTGAAGCGGTAGCTGGTGTCAATCTCGGGAACATGCTCATCGCGCTCGGCAAACGCCGGCACCTTGAGATCGGTGTCGATCCCGAAGACATCGCGAACCGACACCATGTTGGTGGGGCGCATTGTGGTCAGTTCGGTCATGGGGCCTTCAGGTGTGGGGTGGGTGCGAGGCTCAGGCGCGCTCGCTGCCGTCCACCGGATCGGTGGCATCGCTCTCGATCTGGCTCAGCGCTTCGGCCGCGCGGTGCAGGGCTGGGAGTAGGCCCAGTGCTTTGTCGGGAGTCAGACGCATGATGGGGGCCTGGACCGCCACGCAGAGGTTGGAGCGGCCGCTGGCGCTAGGCACCAGCACAGCCACACACAACAGGCCAGGCAGGAATTCTTCGTTGTCCAACGCAAAGCCCTGGCGCTTGACCTGCTTGATCTCTTCTTCCAGCGCATCCAAATCGATCAACGTCTTGGGGGTGAACACTTCCAGGGGCGCGTGTGCCAGCAGCCGCTGGCGTTGCGCAGGCGTCATGTCGGCCAAGAACAGCTTGCCGCTGGCCGAACAATGCACCGGCACGCGCGAACCCGAATGTAAATAGAAGCGCAACGGCGCGGGCGTCTCCACCCGATCCAGGTACATCACCTCGCTGCCACTGAGCGCGGTCAGGTTGCAGCTCTCGCCGACCTCGTTGACCAGCGAACGCAGCACGCCGTGGCGAGCCCCGTGGAAAGTGTCGTTCAGCAACAGATTTTCGGCCAGCTTGCGCAGCCGTACGCCGGTGCCGTACTGACGGCTGTCACCGCTGCGCTCCAGCAGACCGGCGTTTTCCAGCTGCTGGAGCATGCGGTGCAGCGTGGGTTTGGGAATGTCGGTGGCCTCGGCCAGGCCTTGCAGCGAGAAGAACTGATCTTTGGACGCGACCACCTCCAGCAGCGCAAACAGGCGCAGCGTAGGGGTATCGCCATTGATTTCTATCGGGGCTTGGGCAGGAGCGGGCACGCTTTTCATAGGGTCGATCATAGTGCAATTTCAAAAAATAACCAAATTTGTTCCGATAAACGAAATTTGTGTTGACTTTAGGGAAAACCAGCCCTACAGTTGCCTCACATTCAAAAAACGGAATGTATCGTTTCATATTCGTCCACCCCACCATCGGCCAGCGCCGCAGGAGACATCGATGAGCAAGACCCCCACCGACACCCGCACCGTCGTCAGCGGCGTGCAAAAAATGACGCCGTCCGAGGCATTTGTTGAAACCCTGGTCGCCAACGGCGTGACCGACATGTTCGGCATCATGGGTTCGGCCTTCATGGACGCCATGGACATTTTTGCCCCCGCCGGTATCCGCTTGATTCCCGTGGTGCACGAGCAAGGCGCAGCCCACATGGCCGACGGCTATGCCCGCGTGTCCGGACGCCATGGCGTGACGATTGGCCAAAATGGCCCCGGCATCAGTAACTGCGTGACCGCTATTGCGGCTGCGTATTGGGCGCACAGCCCAGTCGTGATCATCACCCCTGAAACCGGAACCACCGGCATCGGTCTGGGCGGCTTCCAGGAAGCCAACCAGTTGCCGATGTTCGAGGAGTTCACCAAGTACCAGGGCCACGTGACGCACCCCAAGCGCATGGCCGAGTACACCGCGCGCTGCTTTGACCGCGCCATGAGCGACAACGGCCCGACGCAGCTGAACATCCCACGCGATTACTTCTACGGCGAAATCGAGTGCGAGATCCCCAAGCCGATGCGCGTGGACCGTGGCGCTGGTGGTGAAGAAACCCTGGCCGCTGCAACCGAATTGCTGGCCACGGCCAAGTTCCCGGTCATTCTGGCCGGTGGCGGTGTGGTGATGGGGGGTGCTGTCGATGCGTGCAAGGCCTTGGCCGAGCGCCTGGGCGCCCCTGTGGTGACAGGCTACCTGCGCAACGACGCCTTCCCTGCCAGCCACGAACTTTGGGCCGGCCCATTGGGCTACCAAGGTTCCAAGGCGGCCATGAAACTGATCGCTCAGGCCGACGTGGTGATCGCTTTGGGTTCGCGCATGGGTCCCTTCGGCACCTTGCCACAGCACGGCATGGACTACTGGCCCAAGACGGCCAAAATCATCCAGGTCGAAGCGGATCACACCAACCTTGGTCTGGTGAAGAAAATTTCGGTCGGTATCTGCGGCGACGCCAAAGCCACCGCGCTGGAATTGACCAAACGCCTGACCGGCAAGACCCTGGCCTGCGACGCCACGAAGGCCGAGCGCGCCAAGACCATTGCCAGCGAAAAAGCCGCTTGGGAAAAAGAGCTCGACGAGTGGACCCATGAAAAGGACGCTTTCAGCCTCGACATGATCGAGGAAAACAAGAAGGAAAAAACCTTCAACGGCGGCGACTACCTGCACCCGCGCCAGGTCCTGCGTGAACTGGAAAAAGCCATGCCGCCGCGCGCCATGGTGTCCACCGACATCGGCAACATCAACTCGGTGGCCAACAGCTACCTGCGTTTTGAAGAGCCCCGCAGCTTCTTCGCCCCCATGAGTTTCGGCAACTGCGGCTATGCACTGCCGACCATCATCGGCGCCAAGCTGGCCGCCATGGACCGCCCGGCCATCGCCTACGCCGGTGACGGCGCCTGGGCCATGAGCATGGTCGAGATCCTGACTGCCGTGCGTCATGACATTCCGGTCACTGCCGTCGTGTTCCACAACCGCCAGTGGGGCGCCGAGAAGAAGAACCAAGTGGACTTCTACAACCGCCGCTTCGTAGCTGCCGAACTGGAAAACGAGAGCTGGTCCGAGATGGCGCGCGCCATGGGCGCAGAAGCCATCGTGGTCGACAAGCTCGAAGATGTAGGCCCAGCGCTCAAGAAGGCGACCGACATGCAGATGAATGAAGGCAAGACCTGCGTCATCGAAATCATGTGCACCCGCGAACTGGGCGACCCGTTCCGCCGCGATGCGCTGGCCAAGCCGGTGCGTTTCCTGGAGAAATACAAAGACTACGTGTGATCGCGCAGCATCTTTGAGAACGGTGGCGCTGCGCAGGTTTTCCCCGCGCAGCGCTTTTTTGATGGCGTCTGCCCTCCTCGGCCCGGTCTAGGCGCCGCGTGAGCAGACCACCGATCCTGGAGGCCACATGGCTGATTCCCTCATTTCGCCGGCGGCCACACCGGCGCAGGTCGCCCTCGCGCCTGCTCACCCCCATTTGAAGTCGCTGGTCGACGCTGCCAAGGCCTGTGGCCCGCTGCGTGTGGCCATCGCCTATCCCTGTGATGCGGCCTCGCTCGGCGCGGCCATCGAAGCGGCCCGTGCGGGCCTGATTACACCGTTGCTGGTCGGCCCCAGCGCCCGCATGCAGGCTGCCGCCAGCCAGGGCGGGCTGGATCTGGCCGGCTTGGAAATTGTGGACACTGTCGACAACCCGCGCGCCGCCGCCGCTCACGCGGCCAGCCTGTGCCGTGAAGGAACGGCTTCTGCCCTGATGAAAGGCAGCTTGCACACCGACGATCTGCTCGGCGCCGCTGTTTCGCGCGACGCTGGCCTGCGCGGCGGTTCGCGCGCCAGCCATGCGTTTGTGCTCGACGTGCCAGGTGTCAACCGCCCGCTGCTATTGGCCGACTGCGTGGTCAACATTGAGCCCGGCCTGATGGAAAAGCGCGATATCGTGCAAAACGCGATCCATCTGGCGCACGCCATTGGCATTGAACGACCCCGCGTGGCCATCCTGTCGGCGGTGGAAAACATCAACCCCGCCATCGCCAGCACGCTTGACGCAGCTGCCCTGTGCAAGATGGCGGATCGCGGCCAGATCACGGGCGCCATCCTGGACGGCCCGCTGGCCTACGACAACGCCGTGTCTGCCGCCTCGGCCAAGAACAAGGGCATCGTCTCCGAGGTGGCCGGCCGGCCCGACATCCTGATGCTGCCAAATCTGGAAGCCGGCAACATGGTCTACAAGCAACTGGTCTACATGGCCGGCGCCGAATGCGCGGGCCTTGTGCTGGGCATGAAGGTGCCGATCATCCTGACCAGCCGATCCGACTCAATCACCGCGCGCATTACCTCTTGTGCATTGGCGGTACTGGTGGCCGCCAGCGCGACAGCTCGCGGAGCAAAAGCATGAGCGCGGCTATCTCCGTCCGGCGGCATCCGATGAAGTTTGTCATGCACGTACTCCCCGGCACGCTATTGGCCAGTGTGGTCGCCATGGCAGCCACCCTGGTCTCAACCTTGCACGGTGGCCCACAGCTGCTGTATGCGCTTTTTTTCGGCGTTGCATTCCACTACCTGAGCTCAGACCCCAAGGCCAAGCCCGGCATTGAGTTCTGCTCACGCAACGTACTTCGCCTGGGCGTGGGACTGCTCGGTGCACGCATCACTGCAGCCCAAATCGCCGGTCTGGGCTGGTCAACCGCCGCGATTGTGGTGGTCGCCGTCATCACCACCTTGCTGGTTGGATATTTTCTGGGCAGACGCCTGGGGCTGGACCGCGCCCAGGGTGTGCTCTCTGGCGGTTCGGTGGCGATCTGCGGCGCCTCGGCTGCACTGGCGATCTCGTCGGTGTTGCCGCGCACCAAAGAGAGCGAGCGTTTCACGCTGATGGTGGTGGTCACTGTCACGGTGTTCTCCACCGCAGCCATGGTGGTCTATCCGCTGATTGCCCGCGCCCTCAACCTGCCACCTGAACTGGCCGGCCTGTTCCTGGGCGGCACCATCCACGACGTGGCTCAGGTGGTCGGAGCGGGTTACATGATCGACCATCCCACCGGCGACTACGCCACTATCGTCAAGCTGTTCCGCGTCTCCATGCTCGCGGTAGTGGTGGTGGTGGTCTCGGCCATGTTCAAGTCCGAGCGAGAGCATATCGAGCGCGAAATCGCGGCCAGTGGCGGTCACGCTGCGGCAAAGAAGCAACCGCTGGTTCCGTGGTTCCTCTGGGTGTTCGTGATATTGGTGGCGATCAACTCACTGGGTTTTGTGCCGACCGAGATTGGCAAGGGCCTGGGTGATTTCTCGCGCCTGTGTCTGGTAGTGGCAATTTCAGCGCTGGGCATCAAAACGTCGTTCCAGCAATTGGCCAAAGCCGGCTGGCGACCGTTCTCCCTGCTGCTCATTGAGACGATGTGGATGGCAGTTTTCGTGCTGGTCGCTATTTTCGCGCGCCAGCAAGGGGCTCTCTGACGACTCACCCGACCCAGTGGGTTCGGGTGCATGAGCGACCGCAAAGGCCCCACACCGTGCTACAAAGCACGGGCGGGGCAGCCTAAACGCCGCCTTCAAGGCCCAGGGGGCGGCCGATGTGCAAGCACGGTGCGTCTACCGCTGCTGACAGCTGGCGCACAAACTCGTCACAGGCTGAAAGGCCTCTCCCGCTGGGCGCTTCCAGAGGCGCCGGCTATCGCCGTCTTGCATAAATACGATGGTCGATGTCTTGCTCTTTTCATAGAAATAAAGAAAAATAATTCTGCATTTAATAGTTAATGTCTATTTAATGAAATCGAGCGTTCGACCCCCTCGCCGCTTCGGCAGGAGTCCACCGCTCACCAGGTTATTTTTCGTACGAAAGGATTTGCATGTCCAAGCTCACCACCGCCGCCGGCGCACCCGTGCCCGATAACCAGAACGTCATGACGGCAGGTCCGCGCGGCCCCATGCTGCTGCAGGATGTGTGGCACCTGGAAAAACTTGCGCACTTTGCGCGCGAGGTGATTCCCGAGCGGCGCATGCACGCCAAAGGGTCGGGCGCCTTTGGCACTTTCACCGTCACGCACGACATCACCCGTTACACCAAAGCTGCCATCTTCTCGGCCATTGGCAAGAAGACCGAACTGGTTGCGCGCTTTTCTACCGTGGCCGGCGAGCGGGGCGCGGCCGATGCCGAACGTGATATTCGCGGTTTTGCCATGAAGTTCTATACCGAAGAGGGCAACTGGGACCTGGCGGGCAACAACACGCCGGTATTCTTCCTGCGCGACCCACTCAAATTCCCCGACCTCAACCGCGCCGTCAAGCGCGACCCGCGCACCAACATGCGCAGCGCCGAGAGCAACTGGGATTTCTGGACCCTGTTGCCCGAAGCCCTGCACCAGGTCACCATCGTGATGAGCGACCGGGGCATTCCACGCAGCTACCGCCACATGCACGGTTTTGGCAGCCACACGTTCAGCTTCATCAATGCGCAGAACGAGCGCTTTTGGGTCAAGTTCCACCTCATCACGCAGCAAGGCATTGAGAACCTGACCGATGCCGAAGCCGCCGAACTGGTCGGACGCGACCGCGAAAGCAACCAGGCCGATCTGCTGGGCGCCATCGACAGCGGCGATTTTCCGCGCTGGAACCTGAAAATCCAGGTCATGCCCGAAAAGGACGCGGCCACCTACCACCTGAACCCGTTTGACCTGACCAAGGTCTGGCCACATGGCGACTACCCGCTGATCGACGTGGGCGTACTCGAACTCAACCGCAACGCCGAGAACTACTTTGCCGAAATCGAGCAGCTCGCCTTCAACCCGGCCAACGTGGTACCAGGCATCAGCTTCTCGCCCGACAAGATGCTGCAGTCGCGACTTTTTAGCTATGGCGATGCGCAGCGCTACCGCCTGGGCGTGAACCACCACCAGATTCCGGTGAATGCACCCCAATGCCCGTTCCACAGCAACCACCGAGACGGCCAGATGCGCGTGGACAGCAACAACGGCGCGGAGGTGGGCTACGAGCCCAACAGCAAAGGCGCACTGCAGGAACAACCCGATTTTTCCGAGCCACCGCTGTCGCTGGAAGGCGCAGCGGACCGCTGGAACCACCGCGAAGATACCGACTACTTCTCGCAGCCCGGCAATCTGTTCCGCCTGATGTCTCCGGCGCAGCAGCAAGTGCTGTTCGAAAATACGGCGCGCTCGGTGGGCGGTGCCTCCCAGGAGATTCAGGCACGCCACATTGCCCATTGCACCCAGGCCGACCCGGCCTACGGCGCGGGCGTGGCCCAGGCACTGGCCCGCGGCGCAAGCACGCCGACACCCAACAAGGTGATTTGACGCAAAGGGTGGCAGCGTGTCACCGCACCTCAACTGCAGCGCATCGCCTTCGGGCGCTGCGCTTTTTTCATGGCGGCAGCAAACGTATCATGGGCCGAACCCATTCCCCATCCCAGGAGACACGCCATGACCGCCCGCTACCCCACGCCCGACCTCAACACCCTGCCCGACGACATCAAGGCCAAAGTGCTGGAAGTGCAGGAAAAGGCCGGTTTTATCCCCAACGTCTTTCTCGGGTTTGCGCGCCGCCCGGCCGAATGGCGCGCCTTCTTTGCCTACCACGACGCGCTGATGGACCCTGAGAGCGCGGGCCGCACCAGCCACCTGACCAAGGGCGACCGTGAGATGATCGTCACCACGACGAGTGCGGCCAATCAGTGCCTGTATTGCGTGGTGGCGCATGGCGCCATCCTGCGCATCCACGAGAAAAAACCCTTTGTGGCCGACCAGGTGGCTGTCAACCACCGCAAGGCCGACATTTCGCCGCGCCAGCGCGCCATGCTCGACTTTGCGATGAAGGTCTGCCTGCGCTCGGCAGAGATTGACGACGCCGATTTCGAGGCCCTGCACGAGCACGGTTTTGACGACGAGGACATCTGGGACATTGCCGCCATCACCGCGTTCTTTGGTTTGTCCAACCGCATGGCCAGCTTTGCCGGCATGCAGCCGAATCCCGAGTTCTACCTGATGGGGCGGGTGCCTCGGCAGAAGTAAAAACTCCTGAATTGATAGCTGCTTGCGCTTACCGGATAAGCGCTAGAGGCCAATTTTTCTTGAAATTTTGACGCTGCGGTGCTTGTGCGCCACTCGCGCAC
>JBATPF010000102.1:0-3212 GCA_049291355.1 Giesbergeria sp. | reverse complement strand
ACTCTCACCACCTGACATCCACGACCCTGCCCCCCCGCCGCAAGGCCCTGATACTGTTTGCCGGCGTGCCGCTGCTGCCTCTGGGCGCATCTGGCGCCGCTGCCTTCCTCGCCGGCTGCGGCGGGGGTAGCGACGACGAGCAGGCCCAGTTCGCCGCCGCTGCTTTCACTTCCATGGCTGCGCCGACCCTGGCCAACCCTAGCGCCATGGCTACCACCAGCGTCGGTTCGGCGCTCCAGGTGACGATGAGCGACCAATCGGTGCGCAGCTTCGACCTGGCTTATCAGCCCTTCTTCATCACCGGGGATGCGGTGCCCGATGGCAAGGGCGGCACGATGCTCGCGGGCGGCTACTACGACATCCGCAATCAGCCCATCGTCGACCGCACGGTGCCAGCCTCGCCCCGCCAGTTCTTCTCGGATTCGCCCGATGGCACTTCGCTCTTGACCGTGCCCGGCGCGAAGGTGGAAGGCGTCAAAGGCAATCCCGTATTCGCGGTGGTGCAGTTCGAATACACCAGCCTCGCGCAGGACGGCATCGGCGACATGTACGGCCGCCTGCCCTCGCCGATTGCCGTGCTCACCCTGGACCAGAACCCCGACACTGGCAAACTCAGCCTGGTGAAGTACCACAACGTGGACACCTCTAGCGCGCATGGTTTGTGGATCACCTGCGGCGCCAGCCTCTCGCCCTGGGGCACGCATTTGTCGAGCGAAGAATACGAGCCCGACGCGTTTACGGCCGCCAGCAGCAGCCAGTTCAAAGCGTTCAGCCAGAACCTGTTTGGCAGTGAGACCGCCGCCAATCCCTACCACTACGGCCACTTGCCCGAAGTGACGGTGAAGGCCGATGGCACGGCCAGCATCCAGAAGCACTACTGCCTGGGCCGCATCTCGCACGAGCTGGTGCAGGTCATGCCCGATGAGCGCACCACGCTGATGGGCGACGACGCCACCAACGGTGGCCTCTTCGTGTTCATCGCCGACAAGGCGCGTGACCTCTCGGCCGGCACGCTCTACGTCGCCAAAGTCGGCGCGGGCTTCTCGGTCGACCCAGCCGGCCCGGCCGCGACGCTCACCTGGATCCAGCTCGGCTCGGCCACCAGCGCGCAAATTGAGGCGCTGGCGGGCAGCACGGCGCCTAGCGACATCTTCGATCTCGCCAGCAAAGACCCGTCAGACGCCAGCTTCCGAAAGACCATCAGCAACGGCCGCACCGAATGGCTTCGCCTCAAGCCCGGCATGGAAAAAGCCGCCGCTTTCCTGGAAACCCACCGCTACGCCGCCTACGTGGGCGCGAGCATGGGTTTTTCCAAAATGGAAGGCACGACGGTGAATGTCCGCGACAAGGTGGCCTACTCGGCCTTGCAAAACGTGCAGGACTCGATGGTCAAGGGCGGCAAGGGCCATACGGACGGCAACGGCATCGCCCTCGACCAAGCGCTCAAAGCCGGCGCCGTCATGGCGCTGAACCTGCGCGGCAGCCAGAAGGACTTGGCCGGTGCGGTCATCCACAGCGACTGGATGCCGGCCGACACCCGCGGCCTCATCACCGGCGAAGACATCAGCGCCGACGCCCTGGGCAACACCGCCAACCCGAATCGCATCGCCAACCCCGACAACCTCAAGTTCTCGGAAAAGCTGCGCACCCTGTTCATCGGAGAAGACAGCAGCCAGCACGTGAACAACTTCCTGTGGGCCTACAACGTCGACACCAAAATGCTCTCGCGCCTGATGTCGGTGCCGGCAGGCGGTGAATCCACCGGTCTGCACGCGGTGGACGAAGTCAACGGCTGGATGTACATCATGAGCAATTTCCAGCACGCGGGCGACTGGGGCGGCATCCACAGCGTGGTCAAGGACACGCTGGATCCGCTGATCAAGGCGAACTACAAAAACAAGTTTGGTGCCGCGGTCGGCTATTTGACGGGAATGCCAACGCAGATGAAGTTGGGGTGAGGCTTCGTTCGAGGCAAGAACGCCCGACTGCCGGCATGCATGCATGCTGGCGGCGGTGTGCTTTGGCCTCGATTGGGCTTGCCTTTCGGGATTGTCTTGAGCCGCCCGAAGAGCAGGACAAGCAAAATGCGGTCGATGCCCTTCCCACCCCCGACGCCTCGCCTGCCTCAACCGACTGACCGCACGCCGCTGCTGCGGCGCCACCTGTTGCAGGCCGCAAGCCTGTGGGCGGCTACCGGTGGCTGGCAAGGTGTGCGGGCACAGTCCGCGAACAATATGCCCAGCCGTGTGGTGGAACTGCGCGGCGACGTGCTGCGCAATGGTGCGCGCATCGGCCTGCAAGACGCCATTGCCGCGGGCGACCGCCTGGAGACCGGCCCGGGCTCCCGCGTGGTGCTGACGGTGGGCGACAGTGCTTTCCTGGTGCGCGAAAACACCCATCTGGCGCTGGAAGGCGAAAGCCCCGTGGCAGTGCGCGTGCTGCGCCTCTTGCATGGGGCCGTGGCGAGCGTCTGGAGCCGTGGCAGCGACCGCCGCGTGGTGACGCCCACCATGACGGCGGGCATCCGAGGCACCGGCGTGTACGCCGAGGTACATGCCGAACAAGACTTTCGCAGCTATTTCTGCAACTGCTACGGCACCGTGGACATTGCCGCAGGCGCAGACCGGACGGTCAGCGAATCGACCTACCACCAGTCGTTCTGGGCCGAAGCGAGCCCGCGCAACGGGCAAAGCCTGTTCCCGGCCCGCGCCATCAACCACAGCGACGAAGAAATGGAAATGCTGGCCGCCCTGGTACGCCAGCGCACAGCCTGGCAGATCACCGGCATCAAAGGGTCCCGGGACGGAAGCGGCCACCAATACGAAAAAGGCTCGCAAGCCACTCCCGACTCCGGTTATGGGAACATCAACTGAAAGCGCGCCGACGCTCCAGTAGGAGCCGTCGATGACAACTCTCGGGAACCTCTAAAAACCGCTGTTTTCAGCCCAAGAGCGGCTCTGGCGCGTTGCGATTTCCGTTCGTGCTCATTTTTGGAGCAAATCCATCCTTTTTTGACGCGTTTTTCGCCCCTTTCCACCCCATTTCTCACGCATTTGCCCCTTGCAGGCGCACCTCGGTCTTTGAGGGCTTGTTCTTGTAGAACGCATCCACCCCGTCATCGAGGAACTTGGCCAGGCGCTTGAGGTTGTAGCAAGTCGCCATCATGGTCATCGCCACCGTGGCGCGAGCTTGGCCAATGGTGCGGATGAGTT
>JBATPF010000101.1:0-2019 GCA_049291355.1 Giesbergeria sp. | reverse complement strand
CCATGGGCCTGGGCGCCGGTGTGGCGCTCGGCCAAGTGATGGCGCAGAACCTCGCCGCCGGCATGCAGGGCAGTGGCAGCGCGCCGCAGCCGCACGCAGCGGCAGCGAGCGAAGCCCCCGTGGCTGGCGTCAAGGCGGAGGACGTGATGGCGACGCTGGAAAAACTCGGCGAACTCAAGTCCAAGGGCATCCTGACGCAGGAGGAGTTCGACAGCAAGAAGGCCGAACTGCTCAAAAAACTGGTGTAACGCTATTGAATAAATAGCTGCTTGCGCTTATCCAATAAGCGCTAGAGGCCAAAAAAGCTTAAAAACCTGCCTCGCAATGGCCACTGAACCCACCCAACGCGCCTACCGCGCGCCCTGCCCCGGCTGCGGCGCGCCGGTGGAGTTCAAGAGCGCGCAGTCGGCCTACGCCATTTGTCCGTACTGCCAAAGCACGGTGGTGCGCGATGGCGAGGTGCTGTCTCGCATCGGCAAGATGGCCGAGCTGTTCGACGACCACAGCCCGCTGCAGCTCATGGCGAGTGGGCGCATCACGCTGGACGGCAAAGAGCTGCCCTTCACGCTGATTGGCCGGCTGCAATACAAAACCGAGGCCGGCATCTGGACCGAGTGGATTGCATTTTTGCAAGACGGCGAGATCGCCACGCTGGCGGAAGACAACGGCGCCTACGTCTTCACTCGGGCTGCCAGTCTGGAGCAATCGCTGCCCGATGCGAGTGCATTGCAGCCAGGCAGTCAAGTTCGTATCGACGGCAAGATTTGGAGCGTGGCTTTCAGTGGCCAGGCGCAGTTGCTCTCTGCCCAAGGCGAACTACCCAAACTGCCTGCGCTCGGCGAACCCTTTGACCTCATCGAGCTGCGCAGCAGCGACGGCGAGGTGCTCTCTATCGACGCGGGCCGCCAGCCGCCCGGCGTAGACCGCGGCCGCGAGGTGCGGCTGGAAGATCTGAAGCTCCAAGGTCTGAAGGACGACTCGGTCAAAGAAGAGAAAGGCCGCCAGTTCAGTTGCCCCCACTGCGGCTCACCCGTACAGGTTCAGCTGGGCACGACCAAGAGCATCACCTGCCCTGCGTGCAAGAGCATCATTGCGCTCGATAGCGGCGTCGGCGCCGAGCTGAAATTTGCCGAGCAGGCCCACCCCATTCGCCCCATCATCCCGCTGGGCGCCAAAGGCCAGTTGGCGGGCGTGCATTGGCAAGTCGTGGGTTTCCAGGCCCGCAGAGGACAGGAAAAGGGCGACGACGAAAAATTCGATTGGAGCGAGTACCTGCTGTTCAACCAAAAACGTGGTTTCTCGTTCCTGGTCGACGCCAGCGATGGGTGGAGTCTGGTCAGTCCCACAACCGGCGCGCCGCAGATGACCTCTAACGGCCGCAGTGCCAGCTATTTGGGCACCACCTACCAACGGCAGTCGGCCTACGAGGCGGAAACCCTGTACGTGCTTGGCGAGTTTTATTGGAACGTCGAGCGCGGCCAGCGCACCAGCAACTGCGATTTCGCCAGCGCCAAAGGACTTCTTTCATTAGAAAAGACGCCCAGCGAAGTTACCTGGTCGTCGGGAGACAAGCTCTCGAGCGACGCTGTCGCCAAGGCTTTTGACATGATGGACAAAGCAGATCTGCTCAAGCGCGAAGATCCTGGCCCCTTTGTTGCCGCCAAGGGCTCCGCCTCCACCATTTTGTACTTCGTTGCGATCATCGTCCTCCTGCTGCTGAGCGAACTGTCGGATTGTTCAGGCTCGACAGGCGGCAGCCGCAGCGCAGGCGGCTCATTCGGCGGCTTTTCCACCGGCGGCGGACACAAGTAAATTTACCAAGGAGACAACCATGCTCGGAATCGAATGGCTTCGGCCGGCAGCCTTTCTCGGCTCCATCCTCTACGCGCTGATTGGCGTTTTCATCTTTTGGCTGTGCTTTCTCATCGTCGACAAAATCACGCCGTATGACCTGTGGCGCGAAATCGTCGAAAAACAGAACCGCGCGCTCGGCATGGTGGTGGCGGCCATGTGTCTGGG
>JBATPF010000100.1:0-5194 GCA_049291355.1 Giesbergeria sp. | reverse complement strand
TATTTTCCTTGTTTTTTTGGCTTGCCCGGCACTTGCCTCTAAGATGCGGCTTCCAGAAATATCCAAACGGGGGAGCGACATGACAACTACAGGCTGGGTTCTTCTTGCCATCGTGGCGGCACT
This sequence comes from Giesbergeria sp., assembly GCA_049291355.1. Classification (GTDB taxonomy): domain Bacteria; phylum Pseudomonadota; class Gammaproteobacteria; order Burkholderiales; family Burkholderiaceae_C; genus Simplicispira. The sequence goes on along the minus strand of JBATPF010000100.1, from coordinate 5,071 downwards.
CGTGTGGTGGGCCATTGCCGCCTACAACCGCCTGGTGGAGCTGCGCAACCGCATTGCCAACGCCTTCGGCCAGATCGACGTGCAGCTCAAGCGCCGCTACGACCTGATTCCCAACCTGGTGGAAGTGGCGCGCGGCTACCTCCAGCACGAAGCCAGCACGCTGCAGGCCGTGATCGAGGCGCGTAGCCAGGCGCAGGGCTCCGCCGCCGTGGCGCGCGCAGCGCCCACCAACGCGGGCGCCGTGGGCGGCTTGTCCATGGCTGAGGGTGTGCTGGGGGCCAGCCTGGGGCGGCTGATGGCCGTGTCTGAGCGCTACCCCGAGCTCAAGGCCGACGCCACCATGCAGCAGCTAAGCGAAGAGCTCGCCAGCACCGAAAACCGCGTCGGCTTTGCCCGCCAGGCTTTTAATGACCAGGTGCTGGACTTCAACAACGCCGCCCAGCAGTTCCCCGCACTCATCGTCGCGCGGCTGGCCGGGTTCGCGCCCGCCGCCATGCTGGCATCGACGCAAAGCGACGAGGAGCGCCGCGCGCCGCGCGTGCAGTTTTAGTGCGCTGCCCCGCAAATACATTGCCCATGAAATCGCGCCTTCCTTCCCAGTACTGCGTTGCAAATCCTCGTGATAGCGATGGCTATCACTGCGGTTTGCGCCTTGTCCTGAGCACGAATCCATCGATTTCATTTCAGGCAACCATTTGCGGGACAGCACACTAGGCGGCCGGCCATGCGCTTTTGGGACCAACAACACGACGCGCGCAGCGAAACGCGGCGCCTGCTGCTGGCGTTCGCTGTCGCCACCATCGTGCTCGTGGCGGCGGTGCATGCCTCGCTGGTACTGGCCTGGTGGTTGATGGCGCTGGTGTTGCCGGTGCGTCTGCCGTTTCCTGCGGGCTTTCTGGTCGCCAACGTCGGCGTGTCGCTGCTGCTGGTGCTGGGCGGCTGGTGGGTGGAAACATCCAACCTGCGCGCCGGCGGCGTCAAGCTGGCCAAGCGCATCGGTGCGCGCGAGCTGCGGCCCAGCCTCTCGCACGCCGAGCAGCGCCTGGCCAACGTGGTCGATGAGCTGTGCATTGCGGCGCAAATGCCGCGCCCTGAAATCATGGTGCTGCCGCGCGTGGACGCCATCAACGCCTTTGCCGCCGGCTGGGACGAGCAGGACGCCGTGCTCGCCGTCACCCAGGGCGCGCTCGACCACCTCACGCGCGAGGAAATGCAGGGCATGGTGGCGCACGAACTGAGCCATTTGCACGAGGGCGACACGCGCCTGAAGATGCGGCTGGCCGGCATGGTCTTCGGGCTGGAATTGGTCTACAACTTTGGCGACGAAATGCGCGAGCGCGGGGGCCTGGCCTGGTGGTTCGGCTCGGCCATCATGCTCGCCGGCCTGGCGGGCTGGCTCACCGGGCAGATCCTCAAGGCGGCGGTGTCGCGCCAACGCGAATACCTGGCCGACGCCCGCGCCGTGCAATGGACGCGCAGCCAGAACGGCCTGGGCGGGGTGCTGCGCAAGGTGCTGGGCCAGCGGCAGGCGGCCGAGCGTGCCGGGCAGGAGGGGTCACGCCATAGCGGCCTGGCACACCCGAGCGTCCAGCATATGCTGCTGGTGGATGTGGAAACCAGCGGGCGCTGGGGCGAAGGTCTTGCCGCGCGCCTCGCTGGCCGACTCGACTCGCACCCTACGCTGGAAGATCGCGTCCGGCGCGTCTATGGCCGCAGCATGGCGCCGCTGCCGCTCACGCCGGTGCAAGAGCCACCTGAGCGTGCGTGCCATGCGTCCGGGGCGACCGCCGATGGGGGCGGACCTTCGCTGGCATCGCTGGTGGACCCGTTTGCACGGCTGTAGGCCACTCGGCGCATGCGGGTCCGCTAAGAACGCGCTCTCACCACAGAAACTTTTTGGGTCGCCTCGCCGTGCGCGGGCACTGCCTTCGGTCTCCACTCGGCGTTTCGGCGGATTGCAACTCCGCCTCTATCGTTCGTTCAGGTGACCGGGCGCACCGGGTGTACGGGCAGCGCCCCGCTGTCACCCTCCTTCTTGATCATTTTGAGCCGCACCCTCTCGATGGCGTGCGAGGGCTCCAGCCCCTTGGGGCAGACTTCTGAGCAATTCATGATGGTGCGGCAGCGAAACAGCCGGTAGGCGTCGTTCAGGTCGTCCAACCGTTCCTCGGTCGCCTGGTCGCGGCTGTCGAAGATGAAACGGTAGGCCTGGATCAGGCCTGCCGGCCCGACGAACTTATCAGGGTTCCACCAGAACGAGGGGCATTGGCTGCTGCAACAGGCGCACAGAATGCATTCGTACGCGCCGTTGAGCTTTTCGCGCTCAGCGGGCGACTGCAGGCGTTCCCGTTCGGGGGGCGGTTCGTCGTTGATGAGGTAGGGGCGAATCGAGTGGTATTGCTTGAAGAACTGCGTCATGTCCACGATCAGGTCGCGGACGATGGGAAAGCCCGGCAGCGGCCGCAGCACAACGGGATCTTTGAGGTCGCGCACGCGGGTGATGCAGGCCAGGCCGTTGCGGCCGTTGATGTTCATGGCGTCGGAACCGCAGACGCCTTCGCGGCACGATTTGCGCATGGACAGGGTCGGATCTTGTTCCTTGATCCGTAGCAAGACATCCAGCAGCATGCGGTCACTGTCCTGCAAATCGATGTCGTAGTGCTGCAGCCAGGGGCCGTCGTCCCGATCGGGGTCGTAGCGCGAGATGGAAAATCGCATGGTGGCCTCTCTAGCTCTGTTCAAGGATGTTGGTGCCGGATGCGGATGCAGGGTTTCAGGTCGGAATACGCAGCAAAATGAAGGCGGCCCAAACCCCCAAACCACACAGCCCCGCAGCGAGTGCTGCGAGCAGGTAAGGGCGAATGCGCACGGGCTGTGCATAGTCGAGCAGCACATCGCGCAAACCCACCCACATGTGCGCCAGCAGTGCCGCAAAAAAGATGGCCAACGCCAAGCGCATCGCGGGGTGCGCCAGCCACTGCAACCACTCGGCACGGCTGTGCGGCGGCGCAAGCGCGAACGAAGCGAGCACGAAGATTAGAAACAGCAGCAGATACAAGGCGCTCGCACGTTGCACCATCCAAGCCGGCAAACCAGTGGGTCCGCGCTTCACAGGATGGCTCCCGCCGCGAGCACCGCGATGCCCAAGGCTGCGAGGTTCACGCCCCAGGCACTGCGCCGCGCCTTGCCCAGACTTGAGCCGACGTCAATGTCGGTGAGCATGTGGCGCACGCCCGCCAGCATGTGGTGCGCCAGCGCCCAGGCCAGCGCTATCAGAAATATCTTCACCAGAGGTTGCCTCAATAATGCTGTGGTGTCCGCAAAATTGGCTTCGTCGTCCAGGGACCGCTGCAGCAGGTACAACAGCGCCGGCACCCCGGTGGCCAACAGAACTCCGCTCAACCGGTGAAGAATAGAAGTGATGGCACCCACGGGCAGCGTGATTTGTGCCAGGTTCAGAAACACGGGGCGTGAACGGGAGGTACGTGCAGGTTTGGACATGGCGAAGTTAGTGGTAGCCCACACCCATGACGTAATCAAACAGCAGGGCTTGTTCGTACTGCCCCTCGGCGACCATGGCGCGCAGGGCGCCGCGTGCGTTCACCACGCCCACTGGGCGTCCCTCAGGGTCGAGCACAGGAACATGCACCAGACCGCGCTTCTGCATCAAGTCCAGCACGTCTGACAACAGATCCGTCGGTTGGCAATAGATGACATCCTTCGTCATCAGGTTGCTGGCCAGCGTGTGGCAGGCGCTGCCTGCGCAATGGCCGATCTGCCGAACGATGTCGCTTTTGCCTATCACACCAGACATCGCACCGTCCGCCTCGCAGACCACGACCAAGCCAATATGCGTCTCGGATAAGCGTTGCGCTGCCTCCAAAAGCAGTGCCTGCCGCGAGATGGTAGCGAGCCGCGAGCGTGTGGTGGCGCTGAGACTGGCAACGCGCAAGGTGTCCATTGGCGCACTCCTAAAAAATCATTCTCAGGACTCTTCCGGCTTCGCCATGTAGGAGAACCGCTCCTATCGCCCGACAAAGGGTGTATCGAAGGGGGTTCGGTAGCCAAAATAGAGAGCATTGGCAGTCTTGCCGTTCTTTGAAAGTCAGCCTATGACGCAGCCTGGATCAAAAAGTCTGGACCGTGAACGGCTCTTGCGAAAGTCGCTGTCGCGTTGGGACAATGAGGGTGGGCACATGCTCGGTACTGGCCCGGGCCAGCCAGAAAATCTAGCGAAAGGCGTGCCGCTTACCAACGCGGAACTGGTGCAGCTGCAAATCCGCGTGATCGCACTGGAAAATCTGGTGGTCGCCTTGCTGGCGGATGCATCGGCCGAGCAGCTAGCACGCGTGCGCGATATCGCAGCGTCTATTTTTCCGCGGCCCGGCGTTGAGCACCGGTTGACGACCCATGCTTCCGCGCAGATGGGGCACTTGACGCAGCGAGCACTGCGCGTGTAGACGTCCTCCATCCCGTGCGTTTCTGGCAGCGCAGAAGGGGCTTTCGATAAAGAATGAATAGCGCAGACGCTTGATTGAAACGCGTTATCCAGAGTTGCGCCCAGCCGGCACCAGCAACACAACCAGCGCGCCAGCGCCGCCCTCGGCCGGCCGAGCCTGCACGAAGGCCAGGACCTCGTTCTTTTGCGCCAGCCAGCGCTGCACACGCCCCTTGAGCACCGGCGTCTTGCCTGGCGAGCCCAGCCCCTTTCCATGCACCACACGTACGCAGCGCAGGCCCGCCTTGTGGGCGTGGCGGATGAACTCGCCCAGGGCTTCGCGTGCATCGTCTACGCGCAGGCCGTGCAGATCAAGCTGGCGCTGAATGCTCCAGTGGCCCGCGCGCAGGCGTGCGGTCACGTCGGTGCCTATTCCGGGTCGGCGAAAACTCAGTTGGTCGTCGGTGTCCAGAAGGGTGCTCACGTCGAACTCGTCGCTCATGGCTTCGCGTAGCACGCGTGCCTCGTCCAGCCAGTGCTGCATCGGCAGGGGCTCAGGCAGATCGGGCGCATGGCGCGCGCGGTTGTGCCAGCGCAGCGCGGTCACCGCACCCACGCTGCGCGAGAACAGTT
>JBATPF010000099.1:0-12253 GCA_049291355.1 Giesbergeria sp. | reverse complement strand
CATGAATTTCCTTGTGGGGTTCCCGGCCCGAACTTCGACGGATGATCCAAGTTCGAACATTTATTTACATTTATACCTGATTCAAGCATAGCCAAGATGAAGGCCCGCCGAACTCCGGAAAGACCCTCTGATCGCAGGCGCTCCGCAGGATATTGCGGAGCATCACAATTGCTTATGAAACGCTTTGCAGCGGAATGTACAGCGCTCCGCCCCCCTGCTGAAACTCCGCTGCCTTGGTCTGCAGGCCTTGGGCCAGGGCCGCGGCTTCGCTTACGCCCTTTTGCGCCGCAAACTCACGCACTTCCTGCGTGATCTTCATCGAGCAGAACTTGGGGCCGCACATCGAGCAAAAATGCGCCACCTTCGACGCGTCCTTCGGCAGGGTTTCGTCGTGGAATTCGCGCGCAGTGTCGGGGTCCAGGCCCAGGTTGAACTGGTCATCCCAGCGAAAGTCGAAACGCGCCTGGCTGAGCGCATCGTCGCGCGAGCGGGCGCCCGGGTGGCCCTTGGCGACGTCGGCGGCGTGCGCGGCAATCTTGTAGGCAATGATGCCCTGCTTGACATCGTCGCGGTCCGGCAGGCCCAAGTGCTCCTTGGGCGTCACGTAACACAGCATGGCGGTTCCCATCCAGCCGATCATGGCGGCGCCAATGGCGCTGGCGATATGGTCGTAGCCGGGAGCGATGTCGATGGTCAGCGGGCCCAGGGTGTAGAACGGCGCCTCGTGGCAGGTCTTGAGCTGCTCGGTCATGTTGGCCTGGATCAGGTGCATGGGCACATGGCCGGGGCCTTCGATCATGGTTTGCACGTCGTGCTTCCAGGCCACTTGCGTGAGTTCACCCAGCGTGTGCAATTCGGCAAATTGCGCTTCGTCGTTGGCGTCCGAGGCGCAACCGGGGCGCAGGCCGTCGCCCAGGCTGAACGACACGTCACACGACTTCATGATGTCGCAAATGTCTTCGAAGTGTTCGTACAAAAAGCTCTCGCGGTGGTGCGCCATGCACCACTTGGCCATGATGGAGCCGCCGCGCGAAACGATGCCCGTGCGCCGCTGCGCTGTAAGGTGGATATAGGCCAGGCGCACGCCGGCGTGGATGGTGAAGTAGTCCACGCCCTGCTCAGCCTGTTCCACCAGCGTGTCGCGGAAGATGGCCCAAGTCAGGTCTTCGGCCACGCCGCCGACTTTTTCGAGCGCCTGGTAAATCGGCACGGTCCCAATCGGTACCGGGCTGTTGCGCACGATCCAGTCGCGCGTGGTGTGGATGTTCTTGCCGGTAGAGAGGTCCATCACGTTGTCGGCGCCCCAACGGATCGCCCAGACCAGTTTTTCGACTTCTTCTTCAATGCTCGACGTGACGGCGGAGTTGCCGATGTTGGCGTTGATCTTGACCAGGAAGTTGCGCCCGATGGCCATGGGCTCCACTTCGGGGTGGTTGATGTTGGCCGGAATGATGGCGCGGCCGCGTGCCACCTCGTCGCGCACAAATTCGGGCGTGATGATCTTCGGGATCATGGCGCCCATCGGGTTGCCCGCCAGACGTTGCTCGCGCGCTGCATCTTGCTGGTACTGCGCCATCCATTCGCGCTTGCCGTTCTCGCGCAGGGCCACGTACTCCATTTCGGGCGTGACAACCCCTTTGCGGGCGTAGTGCATCTGAGTGACGTTGGCGCCGCTTCTGGCACGCAGCGGCAGGCGCTGCAAGGCAGCAGCTTCCTGGCGCAGGGTGGCCAGGCGCGCCGCATCTTCGCATTTTTGGCCGTCGTCGAGCGCCACGGGGGCGCGGCCTTCATAGTGTTCGGTATCACCACGCGCGGCGATCCAGCCGCCGCGCACGCTGGCGAGGCCCTTGCGCACATCAATCTGCGCCTGGGGGTCGGTGTAGGGGCCGGAGGTGTCGTAGACACTGACCTGCTCGCCGTTGGTGAGTGCGATGTCGCGCACGGGCACGCGCAGGTCGGGATGCAATTGGCCGGGCAGATAGACCTTGCGAGACGCTGGAAACGGCGCACGCGCGCTTTCCAGCAAGCGGACAAATTTTTCGAGGGCGAGGGGTTCAGGGGCGTTCATGATCGGTCTCCAGGAGTGGGTATACGCTCCGGAGTGATCTGACAACCCACAGCCCCGCAGAGGGGGCTGCCGGGACCAAGGTCCGCTGGCTCTCTAGGCAGGGCCAGGCGGGAAAGATCGGCTCTTCTTACGCCGGTATCAACCGGATCAAGTTCGTCGGGTTCGCTGGCTGGTCTGCTTATTCATCAGACCGCCCGCATCTCAGTGCATCAGCACACCCCGGAGCAGGCGCGAGTGTACGCCCACCGACTTCACCGAAGGCGTTCGAGAAAGAGCACCGCAAAAAAGCCCAGTCCCGCGAGCACGGTCCATTTCAGGATCACGAGGCCCAAGCGCCGATAGCGCAGGTCGCCGGTGGCGGCGTAGAAGGCAAATGCGACAGCACAGGCGAGCAGCAGCACAATGGCCAGGCCGCGAACAATGCCCATCTCACCAGGCCCGCACGGGCTGCGCAAAACCGCCGGGTGCCTGGCGCTGATCGTCGAACGTTACGACTTCCCAGGCATCGCGCTGCGCCAACAGCTCGCGCAGCAGCAGGTTGTTCAGCGCGTGCCCCGAGCGAAACGCGCTGTAGGCGGCGAGCAAGGGCTTGCCCACCAGGTAGAGATCGCCCATGGCGTCGAGAATCTTGTGCTTGACGAATTCGTCGTCGTAGCGCAAACCACCCGCATTGAGAACCTTGTAATCATCCATCACGATGGCGTTGTCCAGGCCGCCGCCCAACGCCAGACCGCTCGCGCGCATCGCTTCCACGTCGCGAGTGAATCCAAAAGTGCGCGCGCGTGCGATGTCGCGGCTGTAGTTGCCGCTGCCCAGATCAAACTCCACGCGCTGCCCGGTGGAATCCACTGCCGGGTGGTCGAAATCGATTTCGAAACTGAGCTTGAAGCCGTGATAAGGCGAGAGCCGGGCCCACTTGGCCTGCGCACCCTCGCCCTCGCGCACTTCCACCGGACGCGTCACCCGGATGAAGCGCCGGGGGGACTTCTGCAGCTCAATGCCGGCGCTTTGCAGCAAAAAGACGAAAGAGGCCGATGAGCCATCGAGAATCGGAACCTCTTCGGCGGTAATGTCGATGTAGAGGTTGTCCAGCCCCAAGCCCGCGCAGGCAGACATCAGGTGCTCCACCGTGTGCACCTTGGCGGCGCCTACGCCGATGGTGGAAGCCATGCGCGTGTCGGTCACCGCTTCGGCGGACACCGGGATCTCCACCGGCTGCGCCAGATCGATCCGGCGAAAAACGATGCCGGTGTCGGGCGCGGCGGGGCGAAGCGTCAACTCAACACGCTGGCCACTGTGTAGACCGACCCCGACGGCGCGCGTCAGCGTCTTGATGGTGCGTTGCTGGAGCATCCTGCAATTTTAATGGGCCAACGGCGTGGCAGCGCCCATGCCACCCCTATGACCGCGAGAGAAAAAGGAAGCTTGAAACGCGCGCGAACTCAACCAAGGATGCCGCGCAAGGGCCTGGGCCGGCCGCGCCGCCCCGCCGCGCTGGCATCGCCCCCCTTCCCGCGTAGCGAGAGAAGGGGTGGAGCGGCAAAGCCGCTCAGGGGGATGTTCCGAATCAATCCGCCTGCTTGCGCAAAAAGGCCGGAATTTCCAGATCGTCCATTCCACCCGACGAGAGCGCATCCACGCGCGCCGCTGCCGAATTGCGGTTGGTCCGCCAGACGCTGGGCACGGCCATGTTGCCGTAGTCGGTGGGCGTGGTGGCGCCGGTGCCCACGCTTGAGCCTGCCGCCACGGGCATGTGGTAGGCCATGCCATCCGTGCCATTGCGCAGCCCCCCCTGCACCACTGAGATCGGTTGCCGACGGGCGTTCTGGCGCGCCAAGCCCGTGGCTACCACGGTCACGCGAATCTCGTCGCCCAGGGTGTCGTCGTAGGCCGCGCCAAAGATGACGTGGGCATCGGTGGAGGCATAGGCGTTGATCGAGTTCATGGCCTGGCGCGACTCCGACAGCTTCAAGCTGCCCTTGCTCGCGGTCACCAGCACCAGAACGCCCTTGGCGCCCGAGAGGTCGATGCCCTCGAGCAGCGGACAGGCAATGGCCTGCTCGGCCGCGATGCGGGCGCGGTCCGGGCCGCTGGCCGTGGCCGTCCCCATCATGGCCTTGCCGGGCTCACCCATGACGGTGCGCACGTCTTCAAAGTCGACGTTCACCTGACCATACTCGTTGATGATTTCTGCGATCCCTCCGACCGCGTTTTTGAGCACATCGTTGGCGTGGGCGAAGGCTTCGTCCTGGCAAATGTCGTCGCCCAACACTTCGAGCAACTTCTCGTTGAGCACCACGATCAGGGAATCGACATTGGCTTCCAGCTCGGCCAAACCGTTGTCGGCGTTGGTCATGCGCCGGCCGCCTTCCCACTGGAAGGGCTTGGTAACCACGCCCACAGTAAGAATGCCCATTTCCTTGGCGATGCGCGCAATCACGGGCGCAGCGCCCGTGCCGGTGCCGCCGCCCATGCCGGCGGTGATGAACAGCATGTGCGCGCCCGTGATCGCATCACGGATGTCGTCCACTGCGGCCTCTGCGGCGTCGCGCGCCTTCTCGGGCTTGCTGCCGGCGCCCAGACCGCTCTCACCGAGCTGAATGACACGGTGCGCCGAGCTGCGCATCAAGGCCTGCGCGTCGGTGTTGGCGCTGATGAATTCCACGCCCTGGACGGAGCGCGCGATCATGTGCTCAACGGCATTGCTGCCGCCACCGCCGACCCCGATCACCTTGATCTGGGTGCCTTGGTTGAATTCTTCGGCTTCGATCATTTCGATGGGCATGTGGTATCTCCTGGTACTGCTGACGGGTTTTCAATGAATGGCAAGACGGGAAAAAAGCTTCGGGGCGGACGCCATCGCCCTCGGGGCGGGCCGGCGCAACCCCTGCGACTTCGGGGCGGCGGGTGCGGGCGCAAGCCAGGATTTGGATTGGGCATGCTCAGAAATTCCCCACGATGAAATCTTTGAAGCGGCCAAACGCGGTCTGCACCGATCCCGTTTTCTGCGACACCTTGAAGCCCCGCATGCGCGCCAGGCGGGCCTCTTCGAGCAGACCCATGACGGTCGCGGCGCGCGGTTGCGCCACCATGTCGGACAGGGCGCCGGAATACTTGGGAATGCCGCGGCGCACGGGCTTGAGGAAGATGTCTTCGCCCAGTTCCACCATGCCCGGCATGACCACGCTGCCACCGGTCAGCACGATGCCCGACGACAGCACTTCTTCGTAACCCGACTCGCGCACCACGTTCTGCACCAGCGTGAAAATTTCTTCCACGCGCGGCTCGATCACGCCGGCCAGGGCCTGGCGACTGATCATCCGTGGGCCGCGGTCGCCCAGGCCCGGCACTTCCACCTGCGCCTCGGGGTCGGCCAGCAACTGCTTGGCGTAGCCGCTCTCGACCTTGATGTCTTCGGCGTCCTTGGTGGGCGTGCGCAGCGCCATGGCGATGTCGCTGGTGATCAAGTCGCCGGCAATCGGGATTACCGCCGTGTGCCGGATGGCGCCGCCGGTGAAGATGGCCACATCCGTGGTGCCGGCGCCAATGTCGACTACCGCCACGCCCAGCTCACGCTCATCGTCGGTCAGCACGGCCTGGCTGGAGGCCAGCGGATTGAGCATGAGCTGCTCGACCTCCAGCCCGCAGCGGCGCACGCACTTGATGATGTTCTCGGCCGCACTTTGCGCGCCGGTCACGATATGAATCTTGGCCTCTAACCGGATGCCGCTCATGCCGATGGGCTCGCGCACGTCCTGGCCGTCGATGACAAACTCCTGGGGCTCCACCAGCAGCAGGCGCTGGTCGCTGGAGATGTTGATGGCCTTGGCGGTTTCGATCACGCGGGCGACATCGGCCGCCGTGACTTCCTTGTCCTTCACCGCCACCATGCCGCTGGAATTGAGCCCGCGGATGTGGCTGCCGGTGATGCCGGTGTAGACGCGCTGGATCTTGCAGTCGGCCATCAGCTCGGCTTCCTTCAGCGCCTGCTGGATGCTTTGCACCGTGGCGTCGATGTTGACCACCACCCCGCGCTTGAGGCCGTTGCTCGGCGCCACGCCGAGACCCGCGAGCTTGAGCAGCCCCCCCGCCTGCACCTCGGCCACGACCACCATGATCTTGGCGGTGCCGATGTCCAGCCCTACCACGACGTCTTTGTATTCTCTTGCCATAGGTCGGTGCCTTTAGTTGTGCGTGCGGGCAGCGCGGGGCGTTCCCTGCGCTGCCACCGTGCTGACGCCGCGCAGGCGCAGTGCATACCCGCCGGTATGGCGCAGGTCGGCCGATTCCAAGGCATCTGCGCGCCGTCCGAACTGCGCCGCGACGCGTGTGAGGGTCTCTGCGAAATTGCGCGTGCGCTGCACCACCTCGGGCGGTGTTCCGCTGCCCAACTCGATGGCGGCATCGCCATCGAAGCTGGCGCGCCAGCCGCCGCGTGCCGAGAGCTCAAGCCCGCTCAGCTCCAGGCCCAGCGGCTCGAACACCGGCAAAAGCGCCTGCTCCATGGCCAATACCTGCTCGGACGTACCCACCGGCCCCATCAGGCGGGGCAGGTCGTCAAGTTCAGCGTCCACTCCGTTGGACTCGAAGACTTCGCCTTCGCTGTTGACCATGGACGAGCCCGACTCAGGCCCCCAGTGCGCGACGGCGCGGTGCTCCTGCAGTTGCACGCGCAGCGTGCGCGGGTATTCGCGCCGCACCTGGGCACTGCGCACCCAGGGCACCTGCTCGAACGCGCTGCGCACGTTGCGCAGGTTCACGGTAAAGAAATTTCCGGCGATCTGCGGCGCCACATTGGCGCGCAGCGTGACCGCGTTGTTGTGCGCCAGATCGCCTTGGACGACGATGCGTGCAATGGCAAACGCCGGATGGCGCAGCGCCCACCATGCCCCGGCAGCAACAGCAGACAGCGCGCAACCTGCAAACAGCAGCGATGCCATCAGATTCATCAGCCGAACGTCGAGCGGCGCGACCAAGGTGTTCACTGCACGCCTCCGGGGACCGTGCCGCCAGGCGAGTCCAGATTGGCGCCGGCCAGCAGACGCAGGCAGAGCGCGGCGTAGTCGATGCCGGCAGCGCGTGCCGACATGGGCACCAGCGAATGGCTGGTCATGCCTGGCGAGGTGTTGATCTCAAGCAGAAAGGGCTTGCGGTCACTGGCGCGGATCATGATGTCCGCGCGCGCCCAGCCGCGGCAAGTTAGGCTGCGGTAGGCCGCCACGACAAGGCGCTGAATCTCCCGCTCCTCGTCTTGCGGCAAGCCGCTCGGGCAGTGGTACTGGGTGTCGTCGGTGAAGTACTTGTGCTGGTAATCGTAGTTGCCCTGGGGCGCGACGATGCGAATCACGGGCAAGGCCTGCGCAGCCGCGCCGTCGCCCAGCACGGGGCAGGTGGTCTCATCCCCCTCGATGAACTGCTCGCACAAGACCTCAGGGTCGTAGCGCGCAGCCAGTGCGTAGGCCTGTGCGCACTGCGCCGCATTGGTCACCTTGGTCAGGCCCAGGGTCGAGCCCTCGCGCGCCGGCTTGACGATCATCGGCGCACCCAGTTGGGTCAGCGCCTCGGTCGTCTCCCCGCTACTGGTGACCAGGCGCCAATCGGGGGTCGAGAGCCCGTCTGCGCGCCAGATGCGTTTGGTCATGGTCTTGTCCATGGCAATGCTCGATGCCATGACCCCTGGGCCGGTGTACGGAATACCCAGCAGCTCCAGCGCGCCCTGCACCGTGCCGTCTTCGCCATGGCGGCCGTGCAAGGCAATGAAGCAGCGCGCAAAACCAGCACGGCGCAACTCACCTAAGTCGCTCTGCGCCGGGTCGAAGGCGTGGGCATCCACCCCCTGGCCCTGCAATGCCGCGAGCACGCCGGCCCCGGACATCAAGGAGACCTCGCGCTCGGCCGACGCGCCGCCCATGAGCACAGCCACCTTGCCCAGGCCTAATACGTCGATTTTCAAATCATTCTGGCTCATGGCGCTTATGCTTCCTTCGTAGGCAGCTCATTTTTTTGTAGCAATTCTACGGTGCGAGCGGGTACGTTGCCAATGGAGCCAGCCCCCATACAGAGGACAACGTCGCCCGATTGCGCCAGTTCGGCAATGGCGCGTGGCAGGGACGCCACATCGTCGATAAAAACCGGTTCCACCCGGCCCGCCACACGCAGCGCGCGCGCCAGCGAGCGGCCGTCGGCTGCGACGATCGGGGCTTCGCCGGCGGCGTACACCTCGGTCAGCAGCACGGCGTCGGCGCTGCCGATCACCCGGACGAAGTCCTCGAAACAATCGCGCGTGCGGGTGTAGCGGTGCGGCTGAAACGCGAGCACCAAGCGGCGCCCGACAAAGGCGCCGCGCGCCGCCGCCAGCGTGGCCGCCATCTCTACGGGGTGGTGGCCGTAGTCGTCGATCAGCGTGAAGTGCCCGCCGCCCGCGGCAGGCAGCTCGCCATAGCTCTGGAAGCGCCGGCCAACACCCCGAAAGTTCTCTAACGCGCGCAGCACAGCCGCGTCGTCGATGGACAGCTCCACCGCCACCGCAATGGCCGCCAGGGCGTTCTGCACGTTGTGCTCTCCCGCCAGATTCAGGCGCACTTTCAGGTCGGGCAAGATGACGCCGTTGCGCCGCTGCACGGTGAAACACATTTGTGCGCCGTCGGCACGTACGTTGAGCGCGCGCACCTGGGCTTCCTCCGAAAAGCCATAGCTGGTGACGGGGCAAGACACCTGGGGCAGGATGTCGCGCACCGCTGCGTTGTCGATGCACAGCACGGCCGCGCCATAGAAAGGCATGCGGTGCAGAAAATCGACGAAGGCCTTTTTCAGCCGGCCAAAGTCGTGTCCATAGGTCTCCATATGGTCGGCGTCAATGTTGGTGACGACGGCCATCACGGGCAACAGGTTCAGGAACGAAGCGTCGGATTCGTCGGCCTCCACGACGATGTACTCGCCTGCGCCGAGCTTGGCGTTGGCGCCGGCGCTGTTGAGGCGCCCGCCTATGACGAAGGTGGGGTCCAGACCGGCCTCGGCCAGCACGCTGGTGACCAGACTGGTGGTTGTCGTCTTGCCGTGCGCGCCCGCAATTGCAATGCCCTGCTTCATGCGCATCAGCTCGGCCAGCATGAGAGCGCGCGGCACCACGGGAATCTTTTTCTCGCGCGCGGCCAGCACTTCCGGATTGTCGGATTGCACTGCGGTGGAGGTCACCACCGCATCGGCCCCTTCGACGTGTGCGGCAGCGTGGCCCAGGTAAGTGACGATGCCCATCGCCTGGAGGCGGCGCAGCGCAGGGCTGTCGGCCAGGTCGGAGCCGCTGACGGCGTAGCCCTGGTTGAACAAGACTTCGGCAATGCCGCTCATGCCCGAGCCGCCGATGCCGACGAAGTGAATGTGGTGAATGGCGTGCTTCATCGGGCCAGCCTTTCGCAGGCCGCAACGATCTCGCGCGTGGCGTGGACTTTTTTCATGGTGCGTGCCTTTTGCGCTTTTTCCATCAACTCGGAGCGCTTCATATTTTGTAGCATCTCGGCCAGTCCGTGCGCCGTCAAATCACTCTGTTGCACAAGCCAGCCACCGCCCACCTTGACCAGATACTGGGCATTGGTGGTCTGGTGGTCGTCCACCGCATGGGGGAAGGGCACAAACACGGCTGCAGCGCCTACGGCAGCGATTTCCGTGACGGTGCTGGCCCCGGCGCGGCACAAGATGAGGTCGGCATCCGCGTACGCTGCCGCCGTGTCTTCGATGAACGGGGTCAGCGTGGCCTCAATGCCTGCTGCCGCATAGTTGAGGCGCAGCGCCTCGATCTGCGCCTCGCCACTTTGGTGTGTGACGATCGGGCGCTTGTCCGCGGGAATCCAGGCGAGCGCCTTCGGCACGATGTCGTTGAGCGCCTTGGCACCCAGGCTGCCGCCGACCACCAGCAGCCGCAGTGGGCCTTCGCGTCCGGCCAGGCGGCGCTCGGGGCGGCGCTGTTTGGTAAAGGCGCGGCGCAAGGGATTGCCCACCCAGTGCGCGCCCGGCAACACGTTAGGGAACGCGGTGTACACGCGGGTGGCGATGCGCCTGAGCAGTTTATTGGCCATTCCCGGCACGGAGTTTTGCTCGTGCAACACCAGAGGTTTTTTCGAGAGCCGTGCGGCAATGCCGCCGGGAAAGGTCACATAGCCACCCAGACCGATCACCACATCGGGCTGGATGCGCCGCACCACGGCGCGGGCTTGCAGGCAGGCGCGCAGCAGTCGCAGCGGCAGACGCAGCAGGGTCATCGGCCCTTTGCCGCGGACGCCGGAGAAGTCGATTGCCTCGAACGCGAAGCCTTTGGGCGTCACGATGCGCTCTTCCATGCTGCCGGGCGTACCCAGCCAGTGCACCGTCCACCCGCGATCACGCAAGGCCTCGGCCAGCGCCAAACCGGGGAAAATGTGACCCCCCGTGCCGCCGGCCATCACCAGCGCCGTGCGCTGACGCACTGGCACCGGCACCGACGTCGGGGCGCTCAATGGCTCCTCGCGTGGCATGACGTCGGTTTTCTGAAAAACGGACTCGTGTCCGCGACTGCGCGAGGAGCGCGCGCGGCGTCTGGGTTTGCTGTGCGGCGGGTGCAAAGTCATACGCGCCCCCCTCTCATCAACAGCTTGTTCTCGTAATCCACCCTTAGAACCACCGCCAGCGCCACCAGATTCATCAGAATGGCGGAGCCACCGAAGCTCATCAGGGGCAGCGTGAGGCCCTTGGTAGGTAGTGCGCCCAAGTTGACGCCCATATTGATAAAGGCCTGAAAGCCCATCCAGATCGCCACGCCCTGGGCCACCAGACCGGCGAAGACGCGGTCCAGGGCGATGGCTTGGCGGCCAATATGCATGATGCGGCGGGTGATCCAAAAGAACAGAACAATGAGGACCAGCACACCGATGAGCCCGAATTCCTCGCCGATGACGGCGAGCAGAAAATCGGTGTGCGCTTCGGGCAGCCAGTGCAGTTTTTCCACGCTGCCGCCCAGTCCGACACCAAAGATTTCGCCACGCCCGATGGCGATCAGGGAGTGCGAGAGCTGGTAGCCCTTGCCCAGCGCGTGCTTTTCGCTCCAGGGATCGAGGTAGGCAAAGATGCGCTCGCGCCGCCACTCGCTCATCATCACCATCATGGAAAACGCCGCCACCAGCACGGCGGCGATGAGGAAGAACATGCGCGCATTGACGCCGCCCAGGAAGAGGATGCCCATGGCGATCACGGCAATCACCATGAAGGCGCCCATGTCGGGCTCGGCCAGCAGCAAGCCGCCCACCAGCGCCACGGCCGCGCCCATCGGAAGCACGGCGCGGAAAAACCGCTCCTTCACTTCCATCTTGCGGCACATGTAGTCGGCGGCATAGATCACCACGGCGAACTTGGCGAGTTCCGAGGGCTGGAAGTTCATGATGCCCAGCGACAGCCAGCGCCGGGCGCCGTTGACCACGGTGCCCACATGCGGCACCAGCACGGCCACGAGCAGCAGGAGCGACAGCAGAAACAGCGAACGGGCGTACCGCTCCCACACCGCCATCGGAATCTGAAAGGTGAGCAGCGCAGCGACGAAGCCCATCACCAGCGAAAAAATGTGACGCACCAGAAAATGGGTGTGTGCAATCTTGCCAAAGCGCGGGTTGTCGGGCATGGCGATGGAGGCCGAATACACCATTACCAGACCCCAGGCGAGCAGCGCGACCACCACCCACAGCAGCGCCTGGTCAAAACCCAGCACGCTGGCTGGCGTGGTGCTGGACTGGCGGTACTCCATGCCGCCCGCGCGCACCGGAAGACCTTCGGCACGGCGGCTCCTGAGCCCGCTCATCCAAGTGCCTACGCGGCCGCTGCTGCGCGTTGCGGCGGTGCTCATAGCCCTCCCTCCAAGGTCTGGCCAGCGTCCAGGGCACGCTCACGCACGATGGAACAGAACATCTCGCCACGCTGTACGTAGCTGTCAAACATGTCGAAGCTGGAGCATGCGGGCGAGAGCAGCACGGCGTCACCCGCTGCAGCGCGCTGGGAGGCGACTTCCACGGCTTCGTCCAGCGCGCCTGCGCCCAGCAGGGGCACGCCGGTGGCCTCCAGCGCAGCGCGGATTTGCGGGGCGTCGCGCCCGATCAGCACCACGGCCCGCGCGTGGCGCGCAACCGGTGCGGCGAGCGGTGAAAAATCCTGACCCTTGCCCAGGCC
>JBATPF010000098.1:0-5869 GCA_049291355.1 Giesbergeria sp. | reverse complement strand
GCTGCGCACCCGGGTTGAGCAATGGCTGACCGGCGCGCTGGGCGGCAGCGTGCCGGGCCGCGCCCAGGCAGCGCGCCAGTTTGGGCTGGGGGAGCGGGCGTTTGCGCGGCGGCTGCAGGACGAGGATGTGCGCTACGTCGAGTTGGTTGACGGCGTGCGCCATGCACTGGCCTGTCAGGCCGTGGCAGGTGGGGCCGAGCCGTTTGTGCGTATTGCACGGCGGCGGGGGTTTTCAGAGGCCAGTGCCTTCAACCGGGCGTTTCGCCGCTGGACGGGCTGTGCCCCGGGGGACTGGCAGCAGCAGGGGGTTGCGGCGCCGCAGACTGCGCCGCCAGGCGGGCGTTGAAGCCAGAGCGCTCCATGAGCGATGCGGGCTGGGCCTGTGCGCCCGAAAGCATCAACTGTCCGCCGCGCGCTGCCACCGCTTTGAGGATTTGCTCCAGACCTTCGAGGCCCGTGGTATCGAGGGCAAACAGGTCGTGGATATCCAGGTGCACCTGCACGCCTTGCGGTGCGGCCTCGATGGCTTGCACCAGCGGGTCGATCTTGCTCGCTGCGCCAAAAAACAGCACCCCATGCAGGCGCCAGGCCAGGGTGGGCGCAGCGTTCTTTGGCGGAGCTTCGGGCTCGGCGCTAAACAGCTCGCTCATGCGCCGCACAAACAGCGCGCAGGCCAGCACCAGTCCCACTTGCACGGCCACCGTCAGGTCGAACACCACGGTGAGAAAGAAGGTGCCCAGCAACAGCAGGCGGTAGTGGTTTGAAAAATGGCGCAGACGTGCAAATTCGTGCCACTCGCCCATGTTCCACGCCACGTGCAGCAGGATGCCCGCCAGCACCGCCAGCGGAATGTGCAGCGCCAGCGGGGCGGCGGCCAGCACAATGACGGCAAGCGTCACCGAATGCACGATACCGGCTACTGGTGAGGTGGCGCCTGCGCGCAGGTTGGTCACGGTGCGGGCAATCGTGCCGGTCACCGGCATGCCGCCGAAAAACGGGACGACAAAGTTGGCCACGCCCTGGGCCATCAGTTCTTGATTCGGGTCGTGCTTGCGAATGTGAGGGTCGGTGTTCAGCTGATCGGCGACGCGCGCGCACAGCAGCGACTCGATGGCGCCCAACAGCGCGATGGTGATGGTGGGCGCCACCAGCAGGCGCACCGTATCCCATGAGAACTCGGGCAAAGCGAACGCCGGCAGGCTTTGGGGAATCCCTCCAAAGCGCGTGCCCAGCGTTTCCACCGGGTAGCCCATGAAGTGCGCAAAAGCGGTGAGGGTGATGAGCGCCACCACCGGTGCGGGAATGCGCGCGAAGGAGCGGACTGTGTGCCCCTCGGCCATGCGCAGCACGGGTGAGCCGTGCATGAAGAGGCGCGGCCACAGGAACAGGCCGAACAGGCAGGCGGCGCCGAGGCCCAGGGCGTAGGGATTCACGGTGCCCGCATGCAGCGCCATCACGTGCACTTGCGAGAAGAAATTGCCCGGCATCTTGTCGATGGCGAGGCCCAGAAAATCCTTGAGCTGCGAGACGGCAATCAGCACTGCGATGCCGTTGGTAAATCCGATGACGATGCTCACCGGCACAAAGCGCACCAGGCTGCCCAGGCGCAGCCACCCCAAAGCAAACAGCAGCACGCCTGCACAGGCGGTAGAGATCAGCAGGTTGGCGACGCCATAGCGCTCGACGATGCCGTAGACGATGACGATGAAAGCGCCGGCCGGCCCGCCAATCTGCACGCTGGTGCCGCCCAGCAGCGCCACCAGAAAACCGCCGATGATGGCAGTCCACAGCCCCGCTTGCGGCGGCAAGCCACTCGCAATGGCAAAGGCCATGGCCAGCGGCAAGGCCACCACGCCCACTGTGACGCCCGCGCCCAGGTCAGCGAGCAGCCGGCTCTTGCTGTAACCCCGCAGTGCATCGATCGCGCGGGGGCGGAAGGTATGCAGCGCCATGGGGTTTTGCGTTACCGCACCCGCATGCCGGGCAGTGCGCCTTCATTGGGCTCCAACACGTAGATGCCCGGCTGCGCCTTCTCATCGCCATGGCTGGCGGCCAGCACCATGCCTTCGGACACACCAAATTTCATTTTGCGTGGCGCGAGGTTGGCCACCAGCACGGTGAGCTTGCCGGTGAGTTGCTCGGGTGCGTAGGCGCTGGCAATGCCGGAAAAGACGTTGCGGGTCTTGCCCTCGCCCGCGTCCAGCGTCAGGCGCAGCAGCTTGGTCGAGCCTTCGACGCGTTCGCACTGCTCGATGCGAGCAATGCGCAAATCGATTTTGGCGAAATCGTCGATGCTGATGGTGGGCGCGATGGCTTCGCCGCCCGGCAGAGCAGCAGCGTCATTTGCTACGTTTTCAATAGCTTCCAGCGCTTGCTGGTCCTGCGCTGGAGGCTCAAAAAGTGCTTCAAGTTGCTTGATGTCCACACGCTGCAGCAGGTGCTTGTATTCGCCGATCCGGTGGCCGGCGCCGAGCAGCGATTGCGCGCTCTCGAAGCTGAAGGGCGCCACGTTCAGGAACGCCTCCACCTGCGCGGCGAGGCCCGGCACGACGGGCTTCATCACGATGGTCAGCAGGCGGAAGGCCTCGATGCAGGTGCTGCATACGTCTTGCAGGCGGCTGTCCATGCCTTCCTGCTTGGCCAGTTCCCAGGGCTTGTTCTGGTCCACGTAGGCGTTCACGCGGTCGGCCAGCAGCATGGTCTCGCGCAGCGCCTTGCCGTATTCGCGCTCGGCCAGCAATTCGATGATGCTGGGCGCCACGTCCTTCATATGCTCCAGCAGCGCATCCCCATCGGCTGAAACGGCGGCCAGCTGGCCGCCAAAGCGCTTGGTGAGAAAACCCGCTGCGCGGGACGCAATGTTGATGTACTTGCCCACCAGATCGCTGTTGACGCGGGCTAGGAAGTCGGTCGCGTTGAAGTCGATGTCCTCGTTGCGGCTGCTGAGCTTGGCCGCCAGGTAGTAGCGCAGCCACTCGGGGTTCATGCCGAGTTCCAGGTATTTGAGCGGGTCGAGCCCGGTGCCCCGGCTCTTGCTCATCTTCTCGCCGTTGTTGACGGTGAGAAAACCGTGCACAAAGACGCGGTCAGGCACCTTGCGGCCGCTGAATTTGAGTGTGGCCGGCCAGAACAGGGTGTGGAAGGTGACGATGTCCTTGCCGATGAAGTGCACCTGCTCCAGCGCCGGGTCGGCCATGTAGGCGCCGTAGTCTTCACCGCGCTTGGCCAGCAGGTTCTGTAGCGAGGCCAGATAGCCGATGGGGGCGTCGAGCCACACATAGAAATATTTGCCCGGTGCATCGGGAATTTCGATGCCGAAATAGGGCGCGTCGCGTGAGATGTCCCAATCGCCCAGGCCTTCGCTGGTGCTGCCGTCGGGGTTGGTGCGCACGCTGAACCACTCGCGCACCTTGTTGGCCACTTCGGGCTGCAGGCGGCCGTCTTGCGTCCAGTCTTCCAGAAAGGCGACGCAGCGCGGGTCAGAGAGTTTGAAGAAGAAATGCTCGGAGCTTTTAAGCACTGGCTTGGCACCCGAGAGCGTGGAATACGGCTCGATCAGGTCGGTAGGCGCATAGACCGAACCGCAGACCTCGCAGTTGTCGCCATACTGGTCCTTGGCGTGGCAGCGCGGGCATTCGCCCTTGATGTACCGGTCGGGCAGGAACATCGATTTTTCGGGGTCGAAGAACTGATCGATGGTGCGCGTCTCGATCAGATCATTGGCTTTGAGGTCGCGGTAGATGTCCTGGGCCAGCTGGTGGTTCTCGGGTGCGTCGGTGCTGTGCCAGTTGTCGAAAGCGATGTGAAAACCGTCGAGGTACTGCTTGCGGCCCGCAGCGATGCGCGCCACGAACTCCTGCGGCGTCAGGCCCGCCTTCTCGGCGGCAATCATGATGGGTGCGCCATGCGTGTCGTCGGCGCCGACAAAGTTGACTTCGTTGCCCAACATGCGCTGCGTGCGCACCCAGATGTCGGCCTGGATGTATTCCATGATGTGGCCAATGTGGAACTTGCCGTTGGCGTAGGGCAGGGCGGTGGTGACAAAGAGTTTGCGGGGCATGGGCGGGGGTTTTTTCAAGGACGCCGCTCCAATCGGTGCGCGGCGCAAGCGGCAATTTTAGGACCTGCCCCTGTGCTGCCTACTCTTGGGAGGGCGAGGGTGCCCCAAGATCGATCTAGGACGCTTTCGGGTGGAGAGCCGACTCCACTCTTTGGGCCTCTGCCGAAACCGGAACCCCCGTGTCTTGCCAGCCAAAAAAGCGGCAGACCTCGTCGCGTTTGGCCAGGGTGTCGGCGCGCCCCAGGGCCATCAGGTCGCGCGTGTAGGCGGCTTCAAACAGCAGGTAGCTGGCCAGCGCCGCGCCGCGCACGTCCTGCATGTTGGAGGTGACGCCCAGCGCGCCGAGCATGGTGCGTACCGACGGCGGCAGGTCGCCCACGTGGCGCGCAGCCATGGCGTCGAGCCGCTGCGAGGGGGCAATCACCAGCAGTTCGATGGGCCGCAGAAGGCTGCCGCTGCGGGAGGCCTGGGGAATGAGCGAGATCGTCTTGTTAATGCGCTCCATGCGTTCGATGTCCACCGCGAGTGCATCCAGAAAGATGTTCGATAGCGCGTGGCCTGCAATCTGCGCCAGCGAGGGGTAGGCCGGCATTTCGGTCTGCGGGGTGGGATCTTTGGGCTCGTGCATGCGCCCGGCGCCCACCACCAGAATGCGCTCGGCCCCCAGGTGGATGGCGGCGGCGATCGGTGCCGACTGGCGCATGGAGCCGTCACCAAAGTATTCGGTGCGCTCTTCGACATCGATGGCCGTGGCCGGAAATACGAAGGGAATGGCAGACGAGGCCAGCAAATGCTCGTGCGTGATGCGGTCGCGCACGGCGCGGCGCTGCGAGCGAATCCAGGGGTTGTGGCGCTCGCCAGCCTCAAAAAAGGTGACGTGGTCGCCCGAGGTGTAGCTCGACGCCGTCACCGCCAGCGCGTCGAGATGGCCCTTGCGAATGACCATCGGCAGCCGCACCAGAGGCACCATTTGACGCAGCAGATGGGCCAGCGGCGCGTTGTCCAGCAAGGATTTGGGCCGAAGCCGCCGCCAGCGCGCCAGCACCCAGCCCAGCGAGAGCAGCGTCAACCAGCGCGCACCGCTTTGCGCCACGCTGAACGAGTCGGCGCGATAGACCTGCCGGGCTTGCATGTTGCTCCAGGCGCGGGCAATGCGCCGCACCGCCCGATCGAACTGATCGGCGCCGCAGGCCAAGGCGGCGGCGTTGATGGCGCCGGCCGAGGTGCCCGTGATGATGCGAAAAGGGTTGGGCTGCTTGCCCGCGCCGCAGGCCAGACGCAGATCGGCAATGGCTTCGAGCACGCCCACCTGGTAGGCGGCCCGAGCCCCCCCGCCGGTGAGCAACAAGCCCGTGCGGCCCACCGTGCTCGCCGCATCGGCTGCCGCAGGAGCAGGCACGTCTCCGGGCGGCAAAGAGTTGAGGGTTTTTTCCATTGTGGTCTTGCTGCGAATCAGAAATGCTTGCACCGAGTGCGCAGACGATCTTGCAGTGTGCGGCAGCCGCGCCGCCCCTGCGCCACGGGAAAACCCAGGCTATCGCCCTTGTTCCAGCAGCATGCGTGCCAGTGCGTCGCCTTCAATCAAGGCCACACCTTCGCTGCGGGCCAGCGCGCGGGCGGAGTCGCTGACCGTGCCTTGCGCCACCAGATACAGCCCCGCAGACAGCTCGCGCTTGCGCATGGCGGCCACCAGTTGCGCCATGGGCTCGGCGCCGTGGCTGGCCGCCTTCCAGCGGCGTGCGCTGACCAGCACCGTGCGGCCCCCTTGTTCCACGCAAAAATCGGCTTCCAGCCCGGTCACCGCCTGCA
>JBATPF010000097.1:0-3257 GCA_049291355.1 Giesbergeria sp. | reverse complement strand
GCCCGGCGAGGCTTGCAGGCGCTCGGCAATCAGCGACTCCAGCGGGTCGACGGGCACTTCGGGGTAGAGGTCAAACACCAGCCGGTGGCCGTAGGCCGCCACCGGAGCGAGCGAAAACACCTGGGGCTTGGCAGCGCGCTTGAGGTCCACCACCAGACGGACCACGTTCGGTGCGTTCTGGCCGACGCGAATGCCTGCAATGTTGGGGTCGTCGCGCCCCACTTTGGCCACGAGTTCACGCAATTGGGGGCTGAGATCGATGCCCTCAATGTCCACGGCGAGGCGCGGAGGCGTGGTGACGAAAAACTGGCGCGCCTTGAGCAGCCCGTCGGATTCCAGTGTGACGCGCGAATATTCGGGCGCGGGCCAGATGCGCACTGCCAGAATGCTGGCGCCGCGCGCAATCTGCTGGCGCCCGAGCAGCAGCACCAGGCCGCCAGCCTGCAGCAGCGCGCGTCGCGAGGGCAGCGCCTGTGGGTCGCTTGCGGGGCTCGCGGAGCTTGCGGGGCTTGGTTGGGGGGCAGTGGGCTTCATGGGTGCAGTCCTTGCAGCAGGTCTTCGCCATGCGGCGTGCCTGCTTGCAAGGTGGCACGCCGCGCGGTTTCGTTCAATGCTTCAATGTGGATAGCAAGGTCCGCAGGCGGGATCAGGCCGGCAGCCTTTTCCGGCCATTCTGCCAGTTTCAGGCCAGTGCTGGCAAATAGCTCGCGAAAACCCGCGTCTTCCCATTCGCGTGGGTCGCTGAAGCGGTAGAAATCAAAGTGCCAGATGGCAAGGTCTTCGGCTTCGTGCGGCTCCACCACGGCATAGGTCGGGCTCTTGATGCGGCCCTGCACCCCGAGCGCGCGCAGCAGATGGCGCACCAGGGTGGTCTTGCCTGCACCCAGCTCGCCCTGCAGGCTGAGAAAGGCGTTGGCGATACCCGGTAAGGCGGCGAGCTGTTGCGCGAAGGCCGCGGTATCGTCCTCACTCTCCCACACCAGCGAGCGGGTCTTGTGCGCAGGGGGTGTTTCTACAATCGGGCGATGGTGGTCAGCAGCAGTCAATGGGTTCCTCAAATTACGCAATGGGCGCGCGAGCTGGGATTTTCCCAAATTGGCGTGGCCGGTGTGGATCTGTCGTCCGCCGAGCCGGGTTTGCAGGCCTGGCTGGCGCAGGGTTTTCATGGCGAGATGCACTACATGGAGGCGCACGGCATGCGGCGCGCCCGCCCGGCCGAGCTGGTGCCGGGCACGGTGAGTGTGATCACCGCGCGCATGGACTACCTGCCAAGAGACACGCCCGAGGGCTGGCAGGCGATCGAGTTTGCAAGGCTGAGCGATCCGCATCAGGGCGCCGTTTCGGTGTATGCCCGGGGGCGTGACTACCACAAGGTGCTGCGCGCACGCCTGCAAAAGCTCTGTGACCGCATTGCCGAGGCCGTCGGGCCGACGGGATACCGTGTGTTTACCGATTCGGCGCCGGTGCTCGAAGCCGAGTTGGCGGCGCGCAGCGGCCAGGGCTGGCGCGGCAAACACACGCTGGTGCTCAACCGCGAGGCCGGCTCCATGTCGTTTCTGGGAGAAATCTACATCGACATGCCACTGCCCGAGAGCGAACCGGTCAGCGCGCACTGCGGAACCTGCCAGGCCTGCATCGACGTTTGTCCCACGCAGGCCATCATTGCGCCCTACCGGTTGGATGCGAGGCGCTGCATTTCCTACCTGACCATCGAGCACGCGGGCCCCATTCCTGTAGAGCTGCGGCGCCCGATCGGCAACCGCATTTACGGCTGCGACGACTGCCAACTCATCTGCCCCTGGAACAAATACGCGCAGGCCAGCCCCTTGGCCGACTTTGATGCCCGCGCCGGGCTCAGCGGAGAGCAGTTGGTGGATCTGTTTGCCTGGGACGAAGCCACGTTTTTGCGCATGACCGAAGGCGGCCCGATCCGCCGCATCGGCCACGAGCGGTGGCTGCGCAACGTGGCAGTGGCGCTGGGCAATGCCTTGGCCAAGACGCACAGCGCGAATGTGCGCGCCGCCCTGCACACCCGCGCCGCGCACGAGAGCGCGCTGGTGCGCGAGCATGTGCAATGGGCGCTGGAGAACCAAAATATTGAATGAAATAGGCCTCTAGCGCTTATTCTGTAGGCGTAAGCAGCTATCAATTAAATAGTATTGACTTCAGCGCAGCACGCCCAGTGCCAGCGACAGACTGGCTGGCCCGAGCACAGTGGAGAGCGTGACCAGCCCCGCCACATACGGCCCGTTGTAGCCCATGCGTGCTGCGAGCACGTAGCAGCTGGAGGACGTGGGCAAGGCCGCAAACGCCAGCAGCACCGTGGTTTGCACGGCATCGAGCGCGAGGAGCCGCGCCACGCCCCAGGCCACCAGGGGTTGGACCAGGTGGCGGATGGATAGCACGGCGACGCTCAGCGGCCGGTTGTCCCGGAGCGAGCCAAACTGCAGTCCGGCGCCGGCCGCCATCAGGCCCAGGGCAATGGCTGCCGCGCCCACGCGGGTGACGCTGGGCACCAGGAGTTCTGGAATGTGCAGACCTAGCAGATTGGCGCACAGGCCGGCGGCGGTGGCCAGAATCAAGGGGTTGCGCAGCAGTTCGCGCGCAAAGTGGTGCTCGCCGTGGCGTGCCATGGGCCAAACCGCCGCCACGTTGAACAGCGGCACCGACACCCCGATCAGCACCGCAATCAGCTGCAGCCCTTGCGGGCCGGCCAACCGATCGGCCAATGCCAAGCCAATGAAGGAATTAAAGCGAAACGCCACCTGCGCCGCGCCCGCGTGCTCCCGTGCATCGATGCGCCGGCCCAGCCCGGGCAGATAGGGCAGGGCATAGGCCATCGCAATGCCAGCCAGCCCGCTGAGCAGCCCCGCCGCAATCAGCGCCGAGGCCGGGCCCAGTTCGATGGGGGTTTTGACGATGGACTGGAACAGCAGCACCGGAAACAGCAGGTAGTAGACCAGCGCCTCTACCGGCTGCCAGACGCTGCGGTTGAGCGGCGTAAACCGGCACACCAGGTAGCCCAGCAGAATGAGCGAGAAATCAGGAAAGAGAATTTGTGCGTAGACCACGGCGCGCAGGATACCTGGGCTGGTTGCGCTGCTATGCCAGGGGCTGCCGGGCTCGCCGCTCTGCTATCGTTTCGCATGCCATTTTTTGAAGCCAGCCAGAGCGCCATTGACCAGTTTGCCGACGCGCTGTGGCTCGAAGACGGTTTGTCGCGCAACACGCTCTCGGCCTACCGCAGCGATCTGCGG
>JBATPF010000096.1:0-10894 GCA_049291355.1 Giesbergeria sp. | reverse complement strand
GCGCGGGCGTGTCCCCTGCGCTCCAGGTGTCGCGCCGCACGGCGGTGACGGCCGTGCCAGTGGTCGTGACCACGGCCGCGCCGTCGGGGCCGGACTGAAGGATCGAAAGCGTCCAGTGCTGCGTTGAGCGATTGGTGCGCACCGGCACGGCCTGAACCTGAAAGCTGCCCGCCACCAGGCCGCCGCCGTAGTTCACGGTCAACGCAAGCGGGTCACCCAAGCGTTCGGGGTGTTGCAGTACGGCCTGCAAGAGTGTGGCAGCCGTGACACCGCCAAACGGCCCCACCATGTTCCAGTAGGGTTTGGGCGATTCGCCCTGGTATTGGCCTGGTGCATCGGCGCGCAGTTGCAGGGCCTGGTCGAATACGTGAAGAGAAGTCGTCGTCATGCCGCGAGTGTGCCCACAAAGGCGCGCTTAGGCCGTCGTGCCGGTGACTTTGGCGGTGCCGAACGCCGCCAGCACGGCTGCAGCGCGCGGCCACAGGCTGGCCTGGAACGCCGGGCGAAAGAAGCCGAAATGCCCAATCCGCGCCGCGTGCACGTCCTGCGGTGCAATGGTTTCCACTTGGGACGGAGCCTGTGCATAAAACCCGGTCAGGCGCTCAATGCCTTGAAGCGTCATCAGTTCGTCGTCGGCCAGCGAATACGTCACGATGGGAAAGCGCACCGCCGCATAACTCTGCTCGGCCTCTGCGCCTTCGGCTCCCATGCCATAGCGCGGGTTCAGACACCAGCGGCGCCACTGCAGGATCACGCCCTTGGGCAGATCGCCAATGGAGCGCAGCTGTCGGCCCGGAAAGTAACCGCACAGCCAGGTGGCCACGGGCACCAGTACCCACCAGAAGAAATGCACCACGGTGCGCAAGCGCGGCGCGTTGTCGCGCCAGTACCCACTGCCCGCCGCCACACCCAGCATGCCGTCAATGGCAGAGGTGTCCGTCATCAGCCCCGGCAGCTGCGCACCCAGGCTGTGGCCAATCAGGAACAAAGGCTGCGCCGGCAGTGCCGCCTTGGCCGAGGCGATCACAGCTTCGTAGTCCCGCACCCAATCCAGCAAGTCGGCCCGCACCGCCCGCATCGGCCCCCGCAGCGAATCGCCATGCCCCCGGTAGTCAAAGGTGGTGACCCGAAAGCCCTGCTCGGCCAGCCAGGCGGCAAACGCCGTATAAAAACCCTGCCGCACCCCCATCGCTGCGCCAATGACGACACTGGCGTGCGCGGCGCCAGTGGGCTCATACACCCGCAGCGCCAGCGTGGTATCCGAATCGACTTGCAAGGTTTCTGGTTTCACGCCGTCTCTCCAAATGCCAGCCGAATGACCTTTGTCTTCCCACCCCGCCCTCAAGGGCGTAGCGAGCGGGAGGAGCTGCTAGGCGGACGGAGCACAGGAACCGGAACGTACTAAAGGTACGTGAGGATTCCGCGCACCGCCCAACAACGCAGATCGCCCGCTCGGTAGCCAGTCAAACCGATTCGAAGATGCCGGCGGCGCCTTGGCCGGTGCCCACACACATCGTCACCATCCCGTACTTCAGCTTGTGGCGCTTGAGCGCATGCACCACCGTCGCCGCACGAATCGCACCGGTCGCCCCCAGCGGATGCCCCAGCGCAATCGCCCCGCCCATCGGGTTGACGGTGGCCGGATTCAGCCCCAGCGTACGCACCACAGCCAACGACTGGGCTGCAAAGGCTTCATTCAGCTCGTACCAGCCGATGTCTTCGTGCTTGAGGCCGGCATAGCGCAGTGCAGCCGGAATCGCCTCAATCGGGCCGATGCCCATGATTTCGGGCGGCACGCCGCGCGCAGCAAAGCTGACAAAGCGGGCCAGCGGCGTCAAGCCAAATTGCTTGACGGCCTTCTCGCTGGCCAGAATCAAGGCGCCCGCGCCGTCGCTGGTCTGCGAGCTGTTGCCCGCCGTGACGCTGCCACGGGCGGCAAACACGGGCCGCAGTTTGGCCAACCCTTCGAGCGTGGTGTCGGGGCGTGGGCCTTCGTCCAGGCTCACGGTGCGCTTCTTGGTAATGACCTCGCCGGTGGCCAGGTCGGGCGTGCGCTCGGTGATTTCAAAAGGCGTGATTTCGTCGGTGAACTCGCCTGCCTGCTGGGCCTTCATGGCGCGCAGGTGGGATTCCAGCGCAAAAGCGTCCTGGTCTTCGCGCGACACCTTCCACTGCTGGGCCACTTTTTCCGCCGTCAGACCCATGCCGTAGGCGATGCCGACGTTTTCGTCGCGGGCAAACACTTCGGGGTTGAAGGAGGGCTTGTTGCCGCCCATGGGCACCATGCTCATGGACTCTGCGCCGCCGGCAATCAGCACGTCGGCCTCGCCCACGCGGATGCGGTCGGCGGCCATCTGAATGGCGCTGACGCCCGAGGCGCAAAAGCGGTTGACCGTAATGCCGCCCACCGGGTGGTCAAAGGCCAGGCCCATGGCAATGCGGGCCATGTTCATGCCCTGCTCGCCCTCGGGGAACGAGCAGCCAATGATGGAGTCTTCAATGGCCTTGGGGTCCAGCGTGGGCACTTGGAGCATGGCGCTGCGAATCGCTGCCACCAGCAGGTCGTCAGGCCGGGTATTGCGGAAGTAGCCACGGCCCGAGCGGCCAATGGGCATGCGCGTGGCGGCAACGATGTAGGCGTCTTGAACTTGTTTCATGGGAAAAACCTCAGGGTACGGGCTGCGACTTCGGGGCGGCAGCGCATGTCAATGTGGAAGGGGAATCAGGCTTTGGCTGTGCCGAGGCGCATCCAGTCGGCCTTGTCGCTTTCAATCGCCTGCGGGAGCGCAGCCATCACGCGGGCGCGCAGGCGCTGTTTGGTCGCCGTGAACGAGGCCGGGTGGGCTTTCTTCAGGCGATCGACCTGCGCTTGCACGGCGGCAGCCAGCGCCTCGGGCGCGACGGCTTCGTCGAGCAAGCCGGCCTGCACGGCCGTTGCTCCGGAATACGCCAAGCCGGTGCCCACCAAGTGCAGATGCGGCGTGGCCACCCGCTCGCGAATCACCTCCAGCGCGAAGTACGGCAGCGTCATGCCGATGAGCACCTCGTTGGCCTGGAACGTGGCGCCTGCGTTCAAGCCGATGCGCACGTCGGCGCACTGGAGCAGAAACAGGCCCATGGCCATGGCATGGCCCGAGCAGGCGGCCACCACCGGGTGCGGGTACGACAGCACCCGCTGAGCCAACTGCGCGCCGCCGGTCAGCATCTGGAAAGTCACCTGCGGGTCACCGGCCTTGAACACCGACAAATCGAACCCGCCCGAGAAAACGCCCGGGCGGCCGGTGAGCAGCACAATGGCCTTGTCGGCCTCGGCACGGCCCAGCGCGGCGTTCAGCGCCGCCTGCATGGCGGGGCCCATGGCGTTGGCCTTGCCGTCGTCCATGGTCAGCGTGGCCACACCGTCGGCAAAAGCGTAAGAAACCAAATCAGTCATGTGTCTCTCCAGTGGCGCGGCGGCACTTAATTTCTGACAGGCTTGCCGGTGTTCAGCATGCCCAAAATTCGCTCCTGCGTTTTCGGGTGTTCAATCAACGAGCAGAAGGCCTTGCGCTCCATGGCCATCAGGTATTCCTCGCTGACCAGCGCGCCGGCGTCGACATCGCCGCCACACACAACGCCGGCAATCAGGCTGGCAATGTGGAAGTCGTGCGCGCTGATGAAGCCACCGCCCTGCATATTGACCAACTGCGCCTTGATGGTGGCAATGCCGCTGCGCCCGGCCACGGGGAACAGACGCTTGTGCGGTGCACGCCAGCCGCCCCGGGCCATGGCCTTGGCTTCATTCAGCGCAACGAACAGCAGTTCGTCCTTGTGCGGCACGATAAGGTCGCTCTCGAGCAGGTAGCCGAGCTTGCGCGATTCGAGCGCGCTGGTGCCCACCTTGGCCATGGCGGCGGCGGAGAAACCTTCGGTCAGGAAGGGCAGCACGTCCTTGGAGGTGGACTGGGCCATGTTCTCGGCCGCACGGCGGGCAATGTAGGTCAGGCCGCCGGCGCCGGGCACCAGGCCCACACCCACTTCGACCAGACCGATGTAGCTTTCCATGTGCACCACACGGCGGGCCGAGTGCACGGCCAGCTCGCAGCCACCACCCAACGCCAAACCCCGGATGGCCGAAACCACGGGCACATTGGCGTAGCGGATGCGCAGCATGGTGTTCTGCAGCTCTTGCTCGGCCCCTTCGATGGCACTGACACCAGCAATCATGAACGCGGGCAGCATGGCCTGCAGGTCGGCGCCGGCACTGAAGGGCTCGTCACCCGACCAGACCACCACGGCCTGGTAGTCCTTCTCGGCGATGTCCACCGCCATGGCCAGGCCCTCGGCCACATCGGGGCTGATGGCGTGCATCTTGGTCTTGATGCTGGCAATGACCACTTCGTCGTCCAGCGTCCACAGGCGGATGGCATCGTCTTCGTGCAGCGTCTTGCCGGCGGTCTTGTAGTCAGGCAGGGTTTCGCCCAGCAGGGCCTCGGGGAAATACTGGCGCTCGTACACCGGCAACTGGCGGCGCGGGATGAATTTGCCTTGCGATGCACTCCACGAGCCTTGCGCGGTGTGCACACCACCCGCCTCGGCCACGGGGCCCTTGAAGACCCACTCGGGCAGCGGCGCCTTGGACAGCGCCTTGCCCGCATCGATGTCTTCCTGGATCATCTTGGCGACTTCGAGCCAGCCGGCTTCCTGCCACAGCTCGAACGGGCCCTGCTTCATGCCAAAGCCCCAGCGCATGGCCTGATCGATGTCGCGTGCGTTGTCGGCAATCGTGGCCAGGTGCACGGCGGCGTAGTGGAAGCTGTTGCGCAGAATGGCCCACAGGAACTGGCCCTGCGCGCCTTCGGCATGGCGCAGGAGTTTCAGGCGTTCGGCGGCGGGCTTTTTCAGCATGCGGCCGTACACCTCGTCGGCCTTCTGGCCGCCGGGCACGTACTCTTCGCCGTCCAGGTCGAAGCGCAGTACGTCGCGGCCGACCTTTTTGTAGAAGCCGGCCTTGGTCTTCTGGCCGAGGTTGCCCAGGTCGAGCAACTTTTGCAGGACGGCAGGGGTGCCAAAGCTCTCGTAAAACGGATCGGTTTCAAGGCTCAGGTTGTCCTGCAGCGTCTTGATGACGTGGGCCATGGTGTCCAGGCCCACCACGTCGGCAGTGCGGAAGGTGCCACTGCTGGCACGGCCGAGCTTCTTGCCGGTGAGGTCGTCCACCACATCGAAAGTGAGGCCGAAGTTCTCGACTTCCTTCATGGTCGCCAACATGCCGGCAATGCCGACGCGGTTGGCCACGAAGTTGGGCGTGTCGTGCGCGCGCACCACGCCCTTGCCCAGGCCGCTGGTCACAAAGGCTTCGAGCTGGTCGAGCACTTCGGGGGCGGTGGTGGGGGTGTTGATCAGCTCCACCAGCGTCATGTAGCGCGGCGGGTTGAAGAAGTGGATGCCACAGAAGCGCGGCTTGATGTTCTCGGGAAGCGCTTCGGAGAGCTTGGTGATCGACAGGCCCGAGGTGTTGGACGCCACGATGGCATTCGGGTTGACGAAGGGCGCAATCTTTTTGTACAGGTCGAGCTTCCAGTCCATGCGCTCGGCAATCGCCTCGATGATGAGGTCGCAATCGCGAAGCTGCTCCAGGTGCTCTTCGTAGTTGGCCTGGCCAATCAGGCCGGCATCGTCGGCCACGCCCAGCGGCGAGGGCTTGAGTTTTTTCAGGCCTTCAACCGCCTTGGTCACGATGCCGTTCTTCGGGCCTTCCTTGGCCGGCAGGTCAAACAGCACCACCGGCACCTTCACGTTGACCAGGTGCGCAGCAATCTGCGCGCCCATCACGCCTGCGCCGAGCACGGCGACTTTCTTCACTTGAAATCTAGACATTGATTGTTCTCCGTGGAGCCCGCAGAAGCGGGGCATCCGTTCTCAGACACCCCGCGACTGGCGCCGGGCAGACGGGGGGTTTACTGAACGCGAATCCAGGTTTGCGTGCGGCCGAAGGGACCGAAGGAGCCGCGCACCTGGAGCTTCTTGCCGCCTTCGATGGGCGTCATGCGCAGCGTGTAGTTGCGGCCGTTCTCGGGGTCGAGAATTTTTCCGTCCTCCCACACCTCCTTGCCTTCGGCCTTTTTGGCGCCGCGGATGATCTCCAGGCCCAGCAGCGGCTTGTCCTTGCGCTCGTCTTTGCATTCGGTGCAAAGATCTTCAGGCTTGGCGTCTTTCGCGAGGCGCTTTTCGAGCACTCCGTGCAGGGCGCCCGCCCCGTTGTCCTTGATGCGAATTTCCGCCTTGGCCTCACCGGTCTTGTCGTCGATGTTGCGCCACAGGCCCTCGGGCGTCATCTGGGCCATGGCCGGGGCGGCAAGGACTACAAAACCGATAGCTGCAAACGCTTTGTTCATGTGCGCTCCTGGGTCAAAAAGTTTGAAATCCGCAGCAGGTGCTCAAGCCAGAGCCAGATCGGTCTCCATCAGCGGCTTGGCACCCGCGCGCGCGGTGCGCATCAGGGTAACGGTTTCGGGGAACAGTTTGGCGAAGTAAAAGCGCGCGGTCTGCAACTTGGCACCGTAGAACGGGTCGGTATTGCCGGCAGCGATCTGTCGCAGCGCCACCTGGACCATGCGGGCAAAGAAGTAGCCAAACACCAGGTGGCCGGCCACGCGCAGGTAGTCCACGGCAGCAGCGCCCACTTCGTCGGGGTTCTGCATGCCACGGAAACCCAGTTCGGTAGTGAACTTGGTCATCTGGTCGGCCAGCAGGGCTACCGGGTTGATGAACTCGGCCATCTTCTCGTTCACGCCCTCTTCCTGCACCAGCGCACCGACGAGTTTGCCGAACTTCTTCAGCGAAGCGCCGTTGTTGCCCAGGATCTTGCGGCCCAGCAGGTCGAGCGACTGAATGGTGTTGGTGCCTTCATAGATCATGTTGATGCGCGCGTCGCGCACGAACTGCTCCATGCCCCATTCCTTGATGTAGCCGTGTCCACCAAAGACCTGCTGGCACATCACCGTGGCGTCAAAACCGTTGTCGGTAATGAAGGCCTTCACGATGGGGGTCAGCAGCGCGAGCATTTCGCCTGAGTCCTTGCGCACCTTCTCGTCGGTGTGGTGCAGCTCCTTGTCGAGCAGCATGGCGCAGAAGATCGAGAGCGCGCGGCCGCCTTCGGCATAGGCCTTGGCCGTGAGCAGCATCTTGCGCACGTCGGGGTGCACGATGATCGGATCGGCCGGCTTGTCCTTGGCCTTCACGCCCGAAAGGCTGCGCATCTGGATGCGGTCCTTGGCGTAGGCGAGCGCGTTCTGGTAGGCCACTTCGGTCAGGCCCAGTGACTGGTTGCCCACGCCCAGGCGGGCGGCGTTCATCATGACGAACATGGCGGCCAGGCCCTTGTTGGGCTGACCCACTAGGCTGCCAATGGCGCCGTCGATGTTGATCTGCGCCGTGGCATTGCCGTGGATGCCCATCTTGTGCTCAAGCGCGCCACAGAAAATCGGATTGCGCTCGCCAATGCTGCCATCGGCATTCACCTTGAACTTGGGCACGGCAAACAGGCTGATGCCTTTGCTGCCCACGGGCGCATCGGGCAGGCGCGCAAGCACCAGGTGCACGATGTTTTCCGTCATGCCGTGCTCGCCGGCGCTGATGAAAATCTTGTTGCCGGTGATCTTGTAGCTGCCATCAGCCTGCGGCTCGGCCTTGCTGCGCAGCATCCCCAGGTCGGTACCGCAATGCGGCTCGGTCAGACACATGGTGCCGGTCCACTCGCCGCTGGTGAGCTTGGGCAGGTAAATCTTTTTCTGCTCGTCGGTGCCGTGCGCGTGCAGGCATTCGTAAGCGCCGTGCGAGAGGCCCGGGTACATGGTCCAGGCCTGGTTGGCCGAGTTCATCATCTCGTACATGCACTGGTTGAGCACGAACGGCAAGCCCTGGCCGCCGTATTCGGTGTCGCAGGAGAGCGCTGGCCAGCCGCCTTCAAGGTACTTGGCGTACGCCTCCTTGAAGCCCGCCGGGGTCTTGACCTCGTGCGTGGCCTTGTCGAGCGTGCAGCCTTCGGTGTCGCCGCTGATATTGAGCGGGAAGATCACGTCCGTGGCGAACTTGCCGCCCTCTTCGATCACCTCGTTGATGGTGTCGACGTCGACTTCCGCGTGCGGCGGCAGGCTCTTGAAATCTTCGACGACGTTGAACACTTCATGCATGACGAATTGCATATCGCGCAGGGGCGGCGTGTAGGTAGGCATGTTGACTCCTTGGGGTTTACTTGTGGGTTGCAGGGGCGCCGCGCGCCGGCTCGGTGGCCGAAAAGCGGGCAAGAATGTTGTCGAAACCAGTGAGCGCCCGGCCAAGCGAGCCGGGGTTCTTCAAAAAGCGCGCCTCGTAGTGCAGCGCAAGGATGAGGCCGTGGATTTCAAACAGCATCTGGTCTTCGTCCACGTCGGCGCGCAGTTCGCCGCGTTCCTTGGCCTGAACAATGGCGCGGCGCATGGCGCTGTGCCAGGTCATTACCGATTCGGCCAGTGCGTCGCGCACCGGACCGGGGCGCTCGTCGAACTCGACGGCACCGCTGATGTAGATGCAACCCGAATCGATCTCTACCGAAGTGCGCTGCATCCAATTGCCAAACAGCGTGCGCAAGCGCGCGACGCCGCGCGGCGCCGACATCGCCGGGTAAAACACCTCTTGCTCGAAACAGTGGTGGTATTCACGCACCACAGAAATCTGCAGTTCTTCGCGCGAGCCAAAATGGGCGAAAACGCCCGACTTGCTCATGCCCATTACCTCGGCGAGCGCACCGATGGACAGACCCTCAAGCCCGATGTGCGTCGCCAAGTTCAGCGCGGCCTCAACAATGGCGGCCTTGGTCTGCTGGCCTTTCTGCAAGGCGCGCGCCGACGAGGCGCGTGGGCGCGGCTGGCGGCTGGCGGGGGTTTCGGTGCGTACAGTGGGCATGGTGCAAAAAAGAACGATCGTTCTATTCTGCAGTAAATTCCCCCCGAGGTCACGCCTCTCCCGAAAAATAGAGAGGCTGCACCAAAAAAGCGTTCAGAGCATGTGGGCCAGACACGCGTCGAGCTGCTCGGTAGGCAGCTTTCTGAACTGGGATCGCACAAAGCGCTGCACGCGGCCCTGGCAAAAGGCAATCAGGCAACTGGCCGCCACCTGGGCATCGGCGGTCGGCGCGGGCGAACCTGCCTGCTGCGCAGCGGCGCGAAGGCACTGGCGCAACTGCGACTCCAGGCGTTCAAAGCATTGGTTCACGCGCTGCTGCAATCGCTCATGCTCGAGCAGCAGGGCGTCGCCCGCCAGAATCCTGGCCAGACCGGGATTGCGCTCGCAAAATTGAAGCAGCAAGGCCGCGATGCGCGAGGCCTGCGAGGCAGGCGCCTCATTCTCGGCTGCCAGAATCTGCGCGCTGAGCGGAAACACGGTTTCCTCGATGAAGTCGAGCAGCGCATCAAACATCTGCGCTTTGCTGGCGAAATGGCGGTACAGGGCCGCTTCGCTCACTTGCAGGCGCGCGGCCAGGGCGGCGGTGGTGATGCGTTCTGCACCTGGCGCCTCCAGCATGGCAGCCAGGGCCTGCAGTATTTGCGCGCGGCGCTCGCCGGGCTGCGGGCGGCGCTTGGGCGCCTCAAGGCGGGGCGCTGGGAGACGGTCGGGTGCGTCGATCATGGAATCATTCTCCTAAGCCGGTTTTGTGTGGTTCCATGGGTGCTGCTGACTCCGGCGCAAACAACAGGCGCACCAGCAAGCCGCGCTGCTGGGCGCCCCGCATGAGTTGCAGGGTGGATCCATGCGCACGGGCAATTTCGTCCGCAATGGAAAGCCCCAGTCCCGTGCCTTCGCCTGCAGCTCCGGGCGCCCGGTAAAACCGCTGCAGCACCTTGGCGTACTCGTCCGGAGGGACGCCCGGGCCATCGTCCTCGACTTCCAGGTACGCGCACAACACTCCGCGCACCGTGCTGCGGCCGCAGCGGATGGTGACTCTGCCGCCGGGCGGGGCATATTTGATGGCGTTGTCGACGAGATTGGAGAGCAGTTCGCGCAGCAGCCAGTCGTGGCCTGTGGCATGCACCGGCTGCACCTCCAGGCCCAGATCCATTCCCTTGGCGGCGGCGGCGTCCAGATGCAGCTCCAGCGCAAGCCCGCACAACTCCTTGAGATCGACGCGCTGCATGGCGGCCGCGTCCACGTTGCGCGCGTCGGCGCGCGAAAGCGCGAGCAACTGGTGGGCAAGCTGCGAGGTACGGCGCGTGGCAGCGCGCAGTTTTTCGATCTCATCGACTCCTAAAGTAATAGCTAATGGCGCAATCTGGATGTGCGCTGCATGCCATTTTTCATCAAAATTTCTATCCTTTCCGCCCGAGCGCGCCAACAGGGCCCAGGCCTCTACCTGAGCTTGCAGACCGGCGAGCGGCGTGCGCAACTGGTGCGCCGCGTCGGCCACGAAACGGCGCTGGCCATCCATCTGCGCGCGCACCAGGTCAAACAAATGGTTGAGCGCATGCACCAGCGGCCGCACCTCCTGGGGTGAGGTCGATACGTCAATGGGATCGAGGTCGCGCGCAGAGCGCCGCTCCACCTTGTTGGCGAGGTCGACGAGGGGCTTGAAGGCGCGGCCCACGGCCCAGTGAATCGCCAGTCCGGCAGCCGCCACCAGCAGCAAATTGGGCAGCAGCACGCGCAGTACCAGCTGTTGCAACCATTGCTGGCGCGAATCCGAGCCGTCGGCCAGAGCCACCACCAATTCGCCGGCGTCGGTGGTGCCGCGTTGCACCGCCACCCGGTAGGTGACACCGCCGAATTCGACGCTGTGGAACTCGGCGGCGGCCGTGCTGGGCAAAGGCCCCTGTACCCAGTCTTCTCCCAGCACCAACTCGCCATCGACAGTCCGCACGCTGAACGCGGTGTACTGGCC
>JBATPF010000095.1:0-3001 GCA_049291355.1 Giesbergeria sp. | reverse complement strand
AGCTACCACCATGCCCAGGCGGCTGAACAAACGTCCTTGGGGCAAGAGCAAAAGGCCTTCGCTGGTGCCCTGATGCTCCCATTGCGCGGAAAAATCTGCCAGTGCGGCGGCGTCCAGCGCCCCCCAGATGCGGTGGCCGGCCAGCAGGGCCAGAAAATCGTCGGAAGAAGGCGCGGCGGAGTTCATGGCGCGGACCCGTGAGGCAAAAGGGGCATTGTTGCAGTTGCACCGCGTGCGTACCATGGTTGGCTCATGAAATCGTCTGAAACCCGGATCGTCTGGCTGCAGACTGGCGCACCGCCCAAGCCGCCGCTCGGCCAGACCTGCAATGGCTGTGGCCTGTGCTGCCTGAGCGCGCCTTGCCCGCTGGGCATGCTGGTTTCGCGCAGGCGCACGGGGGCTTGCGCCGCGCTGCGCTGGAGCGCAGTCGAGCAGCGCTATCGGTGCGGGCTCCTCAGTGAACCGGCCGATGTCACGGGCTGGCGCTCGCCCTGGCTGCTGCGGGCGGTGCGTGCGGTGGCGCGGCGCCAGATTGCTGCGGGCAGCGGCTGCGACGCGACAGTGGAAGCAATCCAAGCAAACGCTCCTTGATTGATAGCTAATAGTGCTTACTGGAAAAGCGCTGGAGCCGAATTTCACTTAAATACGCGCGTTGCATGCAGGGAGATATTTGGGCGAAATAAAAGAGTCATCAACTATGACTCTTAAAATCCGCTCCGCGTTGGCTTAGCTTGGCAATGCGTTTGTTGCATTGCGACAAATCAAAAAACCTGCCGACACGGCGGTGGTCGTCGGCCCGCACAAGGATCTGTCTATGGATAGCGCGCTCCTGAGCCTGCTCGGCGCCTTCTTGCTTTCACTCCTCGGCCTGTTTGTTTTCATCTGGTCGATGCGCAAGGGCTTGTTGATTGAAAACCCGCGCGCGGCGTCGGTCATCTTTGCCCCGGGCGAAATTGGCCGGGCCGACGACCCGGCGCTGCCTGGAGATGCCCAAAAACCGCTGCGTGACGCCGCGGCCGAGGCCGGCGAGTCGGGCCACCCGCCCGATCCGGACGAGTTGCTGCACAGGGTAGAGGCCGATCGCTCGACGGCGTTTCCGGTGTTCATGTTCATCGCCTTTGCCTGCATGTGGCTGGTGCTGGGCTCGGTGGCGGGGCTGACATCGTCGCTCAAGCTGCACATGCCGGACCTGCTGGTCAGCGAAGCGTGGATGACCTTTGGCCGCATCCGCACCGTGCACCTCACGGCCGTGCTGTACGGCTGGATATCGAACGCCGCGCTCGGCACCATCATTTGGTTGCTCCCGCGCCTGCTGCGCACGCCTTTGATGGGCGGAGCCTGGGTGATGCTGGGCGGGGCGCTGATCAACACCGGCATTGCCAGCGCCATCGGCGCCATTGGCTCGGGCTGGACCGACGGCATGGAATACCTGGAGATTCCTTGGCAGATTGGCCTGTTCATCGTCGCCGGTTTCATCTGCATCATCGGCCCGGTGCTCTACACGCTGGTGAACCGCAAGGTCGAGTCGCTCTATGTCACGGTCTGGTACCACGTCGCGGCACTGCTCTGGATTGCGCTGCTGTTCATCGTCGGCAAGTTGCCCGGTGTGCACACCGGCGTGCAGCAGGCCACCACCAACTGGTGGTACGGCCACAACGTGCTGGGGCTGTGGTTTACGCCGGTGAGCGTCGGAGCCATCTATTACTTCCTGCCCAAGATCATCGGGCGGCCGGTGCGCTCGTACAACCTGTCGATTCTGGGGTTCTGGACGCTGGCGTTTTTCTACGGCCAGGTGGGCGGCCACCACCTGATTGGCGGACCGGTGCCGGGCTGGCTGACCACGCTGTCCATCGTGCAAAGCATGATGATGATCATCCCGGTGGTGGCCTTCACCATCAACATGGCCGGAACGATGTGGGGGCGCATGCACCTGGCGCGCTATTCGCCCACGCTGCGCTTCATGATGTTTGGCGGCTTCATGTACATGCTGTCGTCGCTGCAGGGCTCGTTTGAGGCACTGCGCTCCATCAACCAGGTGGCGCACTTCACGCACTTCACCGTGGCGCATGCGCACTTGGGGGCCTACGCCTTTGTCACCATGGTGCTGTTTGGCGCCATCTATTTCATGATGCCGCGCGTGCTGAACTGGGAATGGCCGTATCCGCGCCTTATCACGCTGCAGTTTTGGCTTGCGGCCATTGGCATCGGCATTTACTTCATTGGCCTGTCGATCGGCGGCTGGCTGCAAGGCCTGTACATGCTGGACGCGGCCAAGCCGTTCATGGATTCGGTGGCGGTGACCATCCCGTACTTGCAGTGGCGCAGTGTGGGCGGTTCGCTGATGGTGCTGAGCCACATCATTTTTGTGGGCCACTTTTTGGCCATGGCGCTGCGCTTTGGTCCGCAGCGCACCGGCGCCGCCTTGTTCTGGCCGCGCAAGGCGCAGGAGTTGCTCCATGGAGAATGAAGTCAAGCTGGCCGCCGGCGCCATCGTCGCGCTGGCCGTAGCCACCACGGCGCTGGTGATCCTGCCCTACATCCAGGTGCGCGACATCCACGCACCCGAAGGCCTCAAGCCCTATACCAGCGCCGAGTTGCGTGGGCGCGAGGTCTACATTGCCAACGGCTGTGTGTATTGCCATTCGCAGCAACCGCGCGACCGCAGCTTCGGCCCCGACGCTGAGCGCGGCTGGGGCCGTCCCTCGGTGCCCGCCGACTATGTGTACGACAAGCCGCACCTGCTGGGCAGCATGCGCACCGGCCCGGATCTGTTCAACATCGGTGCGCGCCAGCCCAGCCAGGACTGGCACCTGGGGCATTTGTTCCAGCCGCGGGCCTATGTGCCAGGGTCCATCATGCCGTCGTACCCCTATATGTTCGACGTCAAGCCCGAGGCCGAAGAGGGCGACGTGGTGCTCAAGTTGCCGCCCGGCACGGCACCCGATGGACGCGTGGTCGTGGCCCGGCCCGAAGCGCTGGACCTGGTTCGCTATCTGCGCGG
>JBATPF010000094.1:0-6636 GCA_049291355.1 Giesbergeria sp. | reverse complement strand
GGACTGGTGGGAGCGGCGGGTTTGGGCGTTGGGGCGGGCGTTGGGGCAGGCGTTGGGGCAGGCGTGGCCAGTTGCGCCAGGTTGACGGTGCCGGCGGCATCGCGCGCTGCGCTGAGCACTGGCGCATCCAGTTCGATACTGCCCAGGCGCAAAACATGGTCCAGCGGCCGCACGTCGTCCAGTGCCACGCTCAGGCGGTCCCAGGAAAGCAGCGCTTGCTGGTTGCGGTCGGCGATCTGCACCTTGCGTGCCTGGGCCGTACCGGTCAGTTTCACGGCAACTTCGGGTTTTTGTTCGAAAGCGAGCTTCAGGTCCAGGTCGAGCACCGCGCCCTGCAGCCGCACAGGCAGACTGGCGGGCAGGTAAGCCAGGTAAGGCGCCAGATCCAGCCCCTCCCATTGGATCATCGCTTCGCCCTTGCCGGTCTGGTTAAACGGCGTGGCCTGGGCCGATGAGCTGAAGTGGCTGCCTTCCACATCGAAGGACAGATGGGGCTCCACCTTGATCTCGCGTTGCGAGGGCAGGGTGCTGAGAAAGGGCACTTGAAGCGACAGCTTGCGCACGGCATGGCTCTGGTTCACCGTGCGGTCGCTGAAGTCGAGCTCGCCACCCGTCAGCGTCAGGTTGTACAGCGCCAACCGCGCAGGGCCGCTCTTGTCAGCAGGGGGCGCATCGGCAGACGTGGCAAGGCGCTCCAGGATGTCGTCCACATCGTAGTGGCCGTCCGCCAGCAAGGTCAGCCGCAGATGGGGGTTGTCAATGGCCAAAGCGTCCACCACCGGCGCCAGGCGCACCAGCGATTGCAGCTCGGCATCGGCATACACCCGCGCAATCTCCAACTGCGGCGCTGCGCCGCCCCGCCCACCGACCACCAGGTCACGCAGCGTGATCTCCAGTGTCCAGGGCTTGAATTCAATGGCGCCTACCGTGACCGGCCGCCCCAGCAGTTCGCTCGCCTTGCGCTCCAGCGGGCCCTTGGCCAGTACGGGTACCAGCAACCAGCTCAGCAGCCACAGCAGCAGCAAGGCCACAACGGCCCAAAAAGCGCGGCGTACCCAGCGGTGGCTGCGCAAGGTTTCAAGAGGCAGGGCTGAAGGCATTGGGGGGCTCAAGGAAGAAGACGAGGCATCGCGCGCAACGCGCGGTGCCTTGGTAGGGTTGCGCTCACTCGGCAAAGCCGAGCACCACCCTGCGGGTGGTGGCTCCATCTTGGTGCAGTCGTCACGTGCGCTGCGCGCACATGAGCCTGCCCCAGAAGAGCGCTCTTCGCTTCGCTCACTCGGCAAAGCCGAGCACCACCCTGCGGGTGGTGGCGCTCTTCTTCTCAATTTTTGTGACGGCGATGGCGCCGATCTCTGCGGTGTTGCCGACATGCGTGCCGCCGCAGGGCTGGAGGTCGATCAGAGCGGCACCCTCCATACCACCAATGCGGATGGTGCGGATGCGACCGGTGCCGCGCGGAGGCTGCACGCTCATGCTCTTCACGAGCTGCGGCTTGGCGTCCAGTTCCTCGTCGCTGATCGATTCCACCGCAAAGGGGTGGGCGGCGGCCACCAGGCCGGCCAGGCCTTGCGTCAACACATCCTTGTCGAGCGGATCGGTCATGGCGAAGTCCATGCGCGCGTAGTCGGGCGTGATCGAGCAGCCGTTGACCAGTTGCGGCACCAGGTGGCACAGCAGGTGCGTGGCGCTGTGCAGCCGCATCATGCGGTGGCGCCGCTCCCAGTCGATGCGCGCGGCCACCACATCGCCCGCCTGCAGCCGCGCCAGCAGCGTCTCCTGCCCGGGCGCAGCCATGTGCACGATGCGGCCGGTGGGTGCGCCGGTATCGTCCTTTTCCTTGCGGGTGTCGGCAATGGCGATTTCGCTGCCGTCTTCGAGCAGCAGCATGCCGGTATCGCCCGCCTGGCCACCGCCCAGCGGGTAGAACACGGTGCGGTCCAGCACGATGCCTTGAGGCGTGATGGCGAGCACCTGCGCGCTGCACATGGCCAGGCGCGCGTCCTGGCGAAAGAGTTCTTCGGTCATGTGGCGCATCGTATCGCGCGCCCGCTACCATGGGCAGATGCCGACCGAACCACTCTCCCAACCCGCGCTGCCGTCCCGTTTCTGGGCCGATCTTGGTACGCGCGATTTTGCGCAACTCGCTGCATCCCCCGGCATCGAACGCACGGTGGCTGTGTTGCCGGTGGCCGCCACGGAGCAGCATGGCCCGCATCTGCCGGTATCGGTGGATGCCACGCTGCTCCAGGGTGT
Source organism: Giesbergeria sp. (assembly GCA_049291355.1). Lineage (GTDB taxonomy): Bacteria > Pseudomonadota > Gammaproteobacteria > Burkholderiales > Burkholderiaceae_C > Simplicispira. Next base: position 4,380 of record JBATPF010000094.1, on the reverse strand, counting down.
GATCGACGCGGCGCTGCCGCTGTTGCCGCCCGAACTGCCGGTGTTGTTTTTGCCGCCGCAGAATGTCGGCCTGAGCCCGGAGCACATCCGTTTTCCGGGCACGCTGACACTTGCCCCCGCCACGCTGATCGCGCTCTGGACCGAGCTGGGCGAGAGCGTGGCGCGCGCCGGCATCAAGAAGCTCCTGCTCTTCAACAGCCATGGGGGCCAGGTCAGTGTGATGGATATCGTCGCGCGCGAACTGCGCAGCCGCTGTGGCTTGCTGGTCTATAGCGCCAGCTGGTTCAGTCTGCCGTTGCCCAACGAGGTGAGTGCACGCTTTAGCGCCGACGAGCACCGTTTTGGCATCCATGCCGGCGCCATAGAAACCTCAATGATGCTGCACCTCGCGCCGCAATGGGTGCGCATCGAGCAGGCGCAGGATTTTCACTCCAGCTCGCAGGACCGCGCCGCGCGCTACCCGCTGCTGGGCAATGGGCGCAGTGCAAAACTGGGCTGGCAAATGCAGGACTACCACCCCGCGGGTGCCGTGGGCAATGCCGCTGCGGCGACGGCAGAGGACGGCCGTGCCGTGGTGCAGGCAGCCAGTGCGCAACTGGCGCAGTTGCTGAGCGAAATCTCGGACCTGCCCGCCAGCACCCTGTGCGACACCCCCCAGTTGCAAGCTACGCCCACGCAGACTCCCGCGCCGGCTCCCACCACCTTTCCGCGTCCGGAGCAGGGCTACGCCGGCGACGTGACGCCCGAGCAGGCCTGGCAATGGGTCCGTGCTGAGCAAGCGGTGCTGATTGACGTGCGAAGCGACGCCGAGCGCGCCTGGGTGGGCGAAGTGCCCGGTGCGCTGGCCGTGGCGTGGAAGCAGTGGCCGGGCATGCTGCCCAATCCAGACTTTGACGCGCAATTGCGCGCCGCCGTACGTTCGGGGCAACGCGCAGTGCTGCTGTGCCGCAGCGGCGTGCGCTCCATTGCTGCGGCCCAGCGGGCCACGCAACTGGGCATAGAAGCCTGGAATGTGCTCGAAGGTTTTGAAGGTGACCCCGATGCCAGTGCGCAGCGCAACCACAGCGGCGGCTGGCGTGCGCGCGGTCTGCCCTGGCGGCAGACCTGAGCGCAGCCTAGGGAACTTTACAGCGCCGGAATGCGCAGCTTCTGACCGGGATAGATCTTGTCCGGGTGGCTCAGCATGGGTTTGTTGGCTTCGAAGATTTTCGGGTACTTGTTGGCGTCGCCGTAGTACTTCTTGGCAATGGCCGACAGCGTGTCGCCGCGCACCACGTCGTGGTACTGCGCTTCGGGTTCAGGGCTGGATACCGCCATCAGGTTGTTTACCTGTTTGACGCTGGCGACGTTGCCGCAGCACAAGGTGACTTTCTCCAATGCCTCCTGCGTTGGTGCCTGTCCACTCACATCCACCGTGCCGGTGGCGCCGTCGTACTCGACGCGCACGCCTTGCACGCCCAGTTTTTGGCTGGCAATGTAGTTTTCAATGGCGCGCGCAGCCTTGTCGTTGAGCGCATCCAGAGACCGCTTGGCCTGGGGATCGGTGGCTGCCTGCGTGGCAGCGGCTTCAACTTCTTTGCCGCCAAACAACTTTTCGCCGGCTTCCTTGATGAAACTGAAAAGACCCATAAAAACTCCTCTGTGTCGTGGTTTGGCCAAATGCCCGGTTGCACCCGTTTCGTGTAACCTAACCCCATATGAAGGTCTGTTTTGCCTATGTCGGACAGAAGCGTGACGTTTTAAAAGAAAGGCGCGGTGAGCCGATATAGCCGCTGCTGTCGCGTGCGCGGTGCACCGTGCGTGCGAAAGTCCGCATAATTCCTCGCATGACATTTCTCGCCATCGACGTGGGCAACACCCGGCTGAAGTGGGCCTTGCACGAAGCGCCTGGACCGGGTGCGGCACTTCTGGCCCAAGGGGCAGAATTTTTGGACCATATCGAGCGGCTGGCCGAAGGTGCCTGGGCCAGCTTGCCTCCGCCCGAACGCATGCTGGGCTGCGTGGTGGCTGGCGACGCTGTCAAGCGCCGTGTCGAAGAACAATTGGAGCTGTGGGACATCGCGCCCCAGTGGGTGGTGGCCAGTGCGCAGGAGGCGGGCCTGGTCAATGGGTATGACCACCCCACCCGCCTGGGCTGTGACCGCTGGGTCGCCATGATTGGTGCGCGCCAGCGCATGCTGGCACAAGGCCCGGCGCGGCCGCTGGTGGTGGTGATGGTGGGCACAGCCGTCACCGTGGAAGCCATCGACGCGCAGGGGCGGTTCCTCGGCGGCCTGATTCTTCCCGGCCACGGCATCATGCTGCGGGCGCTTGAATCGGGCACAGCAGGCCTGCACGTGCCCACGGGCGAAGTCTGCATGTTTCCCACCAATACCAGCGACGCACTGACCAGCGGCGGCACCTACGCCATTGCTGGTGCGGTGGAGCGCATGGTGCAACACGTGATTGCCCACTGCGGCAGCGAACCGGCCTGCATGATGACCGGCGGCGCCGGCTGGAAGATGGCTCCCAGCATGACGCGCCCCTTCGAGTTGGTAGACAACCTGATTTTTGACGGTCTGCTGGAAATCGCCGCCCGGCGCTTCGCCTGACTAGCCTGCGCCCCAGAGCCGCCCTTTCCAGCGACCCCCGCGCAAGGGCCCGCCCCGCCGCGCTGGGGGTGTCCCCCTTCCGCATTGCGCAGCAGTGCGAGAGAAGGGGCTGAGGGGCGCGGCTCCAAGCCTGCCCGCGCAGGCTTGGACGACCCCGAAGAGCTGTCGCCTCTGGCGGCTGCACGGAGGCGCAAAGCGCCTCAGGGGGATGATCCGAATTTTCCATTGCGCAAGGGCCGCCCCGCAGCGCCGGTGGTGTTCACCTTCCCGCTGCGAAGCGATGCAAGAGAAGAAGGGGCTGAGGGCCGCAGCTCCAAGCCTGCCTGCGCAGGCTTGGACGGCTCCGAAGGGCTTGCGCGTCTGGCGCATGCTCGGAGCGGCGAAGCCGCGCAGGGGGTTGTCCCCTACTCTTCGAGTTCAGCCTGCGCCAGATCCACGTCGAGTTGCTCCATGGCGTCCTGCGGTTTGCAGGCGGCCGCTTTTTCGTACAGCGCCGTCGCCTCGCGCATCTTGCGCTCGCCTTCCAGCATGACCAGCGCGTTGGCGTACTCGATCATCGCAATGGCCGACTCGGGGTTGAGGCGCAGTGCCTCCTGGAACAGTTTGAGTCCTTTGTCCTTCTTGGCGCCATAGGTCATGCCGCCGATCAGGGCCCCCACCTTGTCGATCACTTCAGCATGGAATGCGCCCAGCGCAATGTGGGCGTCGGCATGCGCTGGAGCCAGGGCGATGGCTTTTTCCAATGACTCACGAATCTTGCTGCCCAGCCCCTGGGCCAGCGCCTTGGCCACGCTGATGCCCTGGCTGTAGCGTCCCAGCGCGTAGGCATGCCAATACCAGGCGTTGGCGTTCTTCGGGTCGGCCTGAGCCTGTTGATGCGCCTGTTCGGCCACCTGTGTGAAAAGCTCCAAGCGCGTCTTTTCCTTCTTCTCGAGATAGTTGGCGTAAATCGAGGTCGCCTTGTTGGCTGCGGTGATGCCCGCGCCGCCTGCTGCCAGGCCGACTTGGGATGCCTCCTGGAACTCGCCATTGTGGAAATGCACCCAGGCCTGCAGCACCTGCGGGTCTTTGGGCAGGGGCTCGGCGTCGCCGGTGTGCAGACGCGCCCACTGTTTCTTCAATTGGGCGGCATCCAGCCGAAACTGGCCTGCGTGGGGGAAGGGGGTCCATTTCGCCATGCGTCTCTCCGGTATTTTTGGTTGTTGGTCTGCAGCTAGGCTGCGGTGGGTTGGGCGTTCAATCGCCCGCGCCCTGGTAGGCCTGCGCCAAGGTCAGCAAATGCTGGCGCTGGTCGGCTTTCAGATAGGGCATGAGCAGGTTGAGTACATGGTGGGCGCCGCGCATCAAGGCGGCCTGGGCGCTTTCGGGTTCGAGGGCGCGGCGTGGATCGCGCACGTATTCAAAGCTGAGCCAGTAGGTCAGCACCACCACCATGCTGGTGGCCGTGGGCCCCACTTCGCGCGCATCGATATGCAGTGCGCCGCTGCGCTCCATGCTTGCGAGCAGGCCGCGAACGGCGCGCGCCTTGTCGGTCAGCACAGTCTGAAAATGCGTCTCGAGCAAACGGTTTTTTGACAACAGATCGTTGAGGTCGCGGTACAAAAAGCGGTACTGCCAGATCAGTTCAAACAGCGAGTGCATGAAAAACCAGGCGTCTTCCACGTTGCGCACGCCCGGCGCGGCGCCCAGCAGCTGGCCCAAAGCGCGTTCGTAGCGCTCGAACAAGGTGTTGATCAGCTCGTCTTTGGCCGGGTAGTGGTAGTAAAGATTGCCCGGGCTGATGCGCAGC
>JBATPF010000093.1:0-1835 GCA_049291355.1 Giesbergeria sp. | reverse complement strand
CGTCCCAGGGGCAACCCCGCCTGCAGCGACCAAATCGCTGGCCTCGTCTGCGCCTGTGGCCGCCGCGCCCTCCAGCCCAGCCAGCGACGCGACGCCCCCCAGCGAAGCTGCCAGCACCCCCGCGCCCACTGCGCTAGGCAGTGCGCCTGGCTACTACCTCAACGTCGGTCTGTTTGCCGAAGAGGCCAACGCGCGCCGAGCGCAGGCCAAGCTGCTCAACGTCGGACTGCCTGCGTTCCGCCAGACCTTCAGTACCAAAAACGGCGAACGCAGCCGCGTGCGCGTCGGCCCATTTGCCAGCGAGGCCGACGCGCAAAAGGCGGCCACGCAGATTCGCAGCTTGCAGCTTGATGCGCTGATGTACCGCCAGCGCGGCTGACGGCCCAGCGCCATGGCGTTCCGCAGCCGCCGCAACAGCCTCGCCACCACCCAGCCCTTGAAAACGGGGCAAATGCCCTTATCATTAGCACTCGTCCATCGCGAGTGCTAGCAACTCTGGTGGACTGCCATTCACAAGCGCCTGTTTGTCAGGCGCTTTGCCGTCCAGGCGTTTTTTTGAACCAGGAGTACTGCAATGAACCTTCGTCCCCTTGCTGACCGCGTGATCGTCAAGCGCATCGAGTCCGAAACCAAGACCGCATCCGGCATCTTCATCCCCGACAACGCCGCCGAAAAGCCCGACCAGGGCGAAGTGCTGGCCGTCGGCCCCGGCAAGAAGAACGACAAGGGCGAACTGGGCGCAATGAGCGTCAAGGTCGGCGACCGCGTGCTGTTCGGCAAGTACAGCGGCCAGACCGTCAAGGTCGATGGCGACGAACTGCTCGTGATGAAAGAAGACGATTTGTTTGCGGTTGTCGTCAAGTAATCTGCACACTATCGAATCAATAGCTATCAGCGCTTGATAGATAAGCGCTGGAGCCTTATTTAACTCATATTCAGGAGCTCCAACATGGCAGCAAAAGACGTAGTTTTCGGCGGCGAAGCCCGCGCACGCATGGTCGAAGGTGTGAACATTCTGGCCAACGCAGTCAAGACCACCCTGGGCCCCAAGGGTCGCAACGTGGTGCTCGAGCGCTCGTTCGGCGCCCCCACCGTGACCAAGGACGGCGTGTCCGTGGCCAAGGAAATCGAACTCAAAGACAAGCTGCAGAACATGGGCGCGCAGATGGTCAAGGAAGTGGCTTCCAAGACGTCTGACATCGCTGGCGACGGCACCACCACCGCTACCGTGTTGGCCCAGGCCATCGTGCACGAAGGCATGAAGTACGTGGCCGCCGGCATGAACCCGATGGACTTGAAGCGCGGCATCGACAAGGCTGTTGCAGCCCTGGTTGCTGAGCTGAAGAAGGCTTCCAAAGCCACCACCACGTCCAAGGAAATCGCCCAGGTTGGCTCGATTTCGGCCAACTCGGACGAGACCATCGGCAAGATCATTGCCGACGCCATGGACAAGGTCGGCAAGGAAGGCGTGATTACCGTCGAAGACGGCAAGTCGCTCGAATCCGAACTCGAAGTCGTCGAAGGCATGCAGTTTGACCGCGGCTACCTCTCGCCCTACTTCATCAACAACCCCGAAAAGCAATCCGCGATTCTGGAAAACCCCTTCGTGCTGCTGTACGACAAGAAGATCAGCAACATCCGCGATCTGCTGCCCACGCTCGAAGCCGTGGCCAAGTCGGGCCGTCCGCTGCTGATCGTCTCGGAAGACGTCGAAGGCGAAGCCCTGGCTACGCTGGTGGTCAATACCATCCGCGGCATCCTGAAGGTTGTGGCTGTCAAGGCTCCTGGCTTTGGCGATCGCCGCAAGGCCATGCTGGAAGACATCGCCATCCTGA
>JBATPF010000092.1:0-4431 GCA_049291355.1 Giesbergeria sp. | reverse complement strand
GGCTTGAGCCGTGCCAACGCCTCCAGGCTGGTGGCGCGCGGATGCTCGTCGTCGGCCACCACCACGGCGTCGCCCTTTCTCGTGGCCAGGGTCACGGCCGCGATCTCGCGCGCCAGGTGGCCCGCCTGCTGCGCTGCCAGGGCGTGCTGCTGGCTGGCCAACGCCATGCGGTCCTGGGCTTCGCGCGAGATGCCATGCTCCTCTGCCACGTTCTCAGCCGTCTCGGGCATCGAGTCCACGCCGTACTGCGCCTTCATCAGCGGGTTGACGAATCGCCAGCCAATGGTGGTGTCGTAGACGGCGTTGCTGCGGCCAAACGCGGCGTCCATCTTGGGCATGACGAAAGGCGCGCGGCTCATGCTCTCCACGCCGCCGGCAATCACCAGCCCCGCTTCACCTGCCTTGATGGCGCGTGCCGCCGTGCCCACCGCATCGAGCCCCGAGCCGCAAAGGCGGTTGATGGTGGCGCCGGGCACTTCCACCGGCAGGCCAGCGAGCAGCGCCGCCATGCGGGCGACGTTGCGATTGTCTTCGCCGGCCTGGTTGGCGCAGCCATAAAGCACATCGGAAAGCTGCGCCCAGTCCACGCCCGGATTGCGCTGCATCAACGCGCGCAGGGGAATGGCACCCAGATCGTCGGCACGCACCGCCGAGAGCGCACCGCCATAGCGGCCGAAAGGGGTGCGGATGGCGTCGCAGATGAAGGCTTCGGTCATGGTCAGGCGTTCCAGCAAAGTCAATGCGTCACTCTAACCAGTGCGGCTGCGCAGCCATGCTGCCTGCGGGACAATGCAGGCATGTTCAACCCAACCCAAGCCGACGTGCGCCGCTTTTTGTGCGGCGTGCATGCCAAAACCGCTGCGCAGGCGCCCATGGAAGCCATCGAAACCCTGGCCAGCCTGTGGATTGCGGAGCACCCCGAATACCACGCCGATCTGCAGGACGCCGACGCTGCTGTGGCGCGCAATTACGACGAGACGCCGGAGCACAGCAACCCGTTCTTGCACCTGTCCATGCACCTGTCGGTGAGCGAGCAATGCAGCATCGACCAGCCGCGCGGCATCCGCCAGGCGGTGGAGCTGCTGGCGCGCCGCCTCGATTCTCTGCACGACGCCCACCATGTGGCAATGGAATGCCTGGGGGAAATGCTGTGGGAGAGCCAGCGCTCGGGCCGCCCACCCGACGGCGAAGCCTATGTGGCGCGCGTTCAGCGCAAGGCGACGAAGGACTGAAACTCTGTTTTTGATAGCGCACAACGCTTTATGGATAAGCGCTAGAGGCAAATTTAACCAATAAAAACCCGCCTACAGGCGGGTTTTTATTGGGTGGAGGGCCGCCGCTCAGCGAAAGCGCGACTCGGGCACCGTTTTCAGTTCGCCGTCGAGCGAACCGATGTAGCTCGCCAGTGCCTTGAGTTCGGCGTGGGTGAACTGCTTGGCCACGCCGCCCATGATCGCGTTCGAGCGGCCCACGTAGCGGCCTTTGTCTGTCTTGTAGGCCTTCAGGGCCACGAACAGGTAATCAGGGTGCTGACCGGCCAGCAAAGGGTACGAGGGATCAATGGGCTTGGCGAAATTGTCGCCGTGGCAGGAAACGCAGGCGCCTTTCTGCAGGAGCGATGCAACCTCGGTGGAAGGCTCACGCGAGGGCTTGGCCGGCGCGGCAGCAGTGCCGTCGCGGCCCAACTGGGCGTAATAGGCCGAAATGTCGGCGATATCCTGATCGGACAGCGACTGCGCTACCGCGTGCATGGTGGGAAAGTGGCGATCGCCTTTGGCATAGCCATGCAGCGCCGAAGCAATATAGGCCTCGCCCTGACCGGCAATCTTGGGAACCTTGTAGACCTCAGGAAAGCTCGACTGGTAGCCTACGATGCCGTGGCAACCGACGCACATAGGAATTTTTCCCTCGCCCGCTTTTGCATCGCCCTTGATCTCCTGGGCCTGCACCGAAACCGTCCCGAAAGCGACAGCCAGGGCGAATATCGTCGTCAACGTCTTGTTCATTTTTCGCGCACAATCGTATGAAGTTCCGCCCCCAGGGCCCAATTTAACGGGCGATTATAGCCAGCGCTGTCAAGTCCGATCGTCAACTCATTCGCACATGTCCATGAAATTTCAAGGTTCCGAAAACTACGTCGCCACCCAGGATCTGATGCTTGCCGTGAATGCGGCCGCCACGCTGCAGCGCCCGCTGCTTGTCAAGGGCGAACCGGGCACCGGCAAAACCATGCTGGCCGAAGAAGTGGCGCAGGCGCTTTCCATGCCGCTCCTGCAGTGGCACATCAAGTCCACGACCAAGGCGCAGCAAGGTCTGTATGAGTACGACGCGGTGAGCCGCCTGCGCGACAGCCAGCTCGGCGGCACCGAGAACGGCGACAAGGTAAAGGACATTCGCAACTACATCGTCCAGGGCGTGCTGTGGCAGGCGTTCACGGCCGACGAGCCCGTGGCGCTGCTGATCGACGAGATCGACAAGGCCGACATCGAATTCCCGAACGACCTGCTGCGCGAGATCGACCGCATGGAGTTCTATTGCTACGAAACGCGCGAGCTCATCAAGGCCAAACACCGCCCGCTGGTCTTCATCACCTCGAACAACGAGAAAGAGTTGCCCGACGCCTTTCTGCGCCGCTGCTTCTTCCACTACATCAAGTTCCCCGAAGCCGACACCATGCGCCAGATCGTGGCCGTGCACTTCCCCACGCTCAAGAGCGAGCTGCTCTCGGCAGCGATGAAGACGTTTTACGACGTGCGCAACCTGCCGGGACTGAAGAAAAAGCCCTCGACCAGCGAACTGCTGGACTGGCTCAAGCTCCTGGTAGCAGAAGATATCCCGCTGTCCGCCCTGCAAAGCTCGGACAACAAGGTGGCGGTGCCGCCTCTGGTGGGCGCGCTACTGAAAAACGAGCAGGACGTGAGCCTGTTTGAAAAGCTGGTTTTTATGAACCAGAGGAATCGCTGAGAACGGGAACCAGGCCATGAGTTTTGTACAACCCGCGTTGATGCGCGAACGCGGCGTCCGCCTAGAACCCCTCACCTTGGAGCACGAAGACGGTCTGCGCGCCGCCGCTGCCGACGGTGAATTGTGGAAACTGCGCGTCACCTCGGTGCCCGAGCCACAGGACACGCGCGCCTACATCGAAACCGCACTGCAGATGCGCGGCGATGGCAACCGCTTTGCCTTTGCCGTGCTCGACGACGCTACCGGCCAGGTGCTGGGCAGCACCAGCTACCACGACATCCTCCCCGCAGTAAAACGCCTCGAGATTGGCTACACCTGGTACCGCAAGAGCGTGCAGCGCAGCCACGTCAACACCACCTGCAAACTGCTGATGATGGGCCACGCGTTTGACAGCCTGGGCTGCCACGTGGTGGGCTGGCGCACCGACAACTTCAACTTCGCCTCGCAGCGCGCCATCGAGCGCCTGGGCGCGAGGAAAGACGGAGTCATCCGCGGCAACGCACTGCGCCGCGACGGCACCATCCGCGACACCGTGATGTACAGCTTGCGCGCCGGTGAGTGGCCCGAGGTGCGCGCTCAATTGCTATACCTTTTAGAGCTGCATGCGCATACTGCATAAGCGCTAGAAGCCAAAAATATGCTGAATTATGCTGATTGACTTCTTCTACACGCTGCGCTCCGCCAAGTTGCCGGTCTCGGTCAAGGAATACCTGAGCCTGCTCGAAGCCCTGGAGGCCGGCGTGGTGGGGCCGAAGTCGGAAGGTGCCTGGAGCCTGGACGACTTCTATTTCCTCTCGCGCCTGACGCTGGTGAAGGACGAAAAGCACTACGACAAGTTCGACCGCGCCTTTGCTGCCTACTTCAAGGGGGTGGAGATGGTGGCCGATTTCACCAAGGAAGTTCCCGCCGACTGGCTGCGCAAGATTCTGGAGAACGAACTCACCCCCGAGCAAAAGGCCGCCATCGAAAAGATGGGCTGGGACGAGCTCATGGAGACGCTCAAAAAGCGCCTCGAAGAGCAGAAGGAACGCCACGAAGGCGGCAGCAAGTGGATCGGCACCGGCGGCACCAGCCCATTCGGCCACGGCGGCTACAACCCGCAGGGCATTCGCATTGGCGGCGCGGGCAAGAACAAAAGCGCCGTCAAGGTGTGGGAACAGCGCGCCTACCGCGATTACGACGACCAGCAGGAACTCGGCACGCGCAACATCAAGGTGGCGCTGCGGCGCCTGCGCAAGTTTGCCCGCGAAGGGCACGAGATGGAACTCGACTTGCCCGACACCATCCGCAGCACGGCGGCCAATGCGGGGTACCTCGACATCAAAATGGTGCCCGAGCGGCACAACAACGTGAAGGTGCTGCTGCTGATGGACGTGGGCGGCACCATGGACGAACACGTGCAGCGCGTGGAAGAGCTGTTTTCCGCCGTCAAGAGCGAATTCAAGCACCTGGAGTTTTATTACTTCC
>JBATPF010000091.1:0-1888 GCA_049291355.1 Giesbergeria sp. | reverse complement strand
GTGCGCTGGCGCCGCAGGGCAGCAGGGCGGCGATGTCGGGCTCGGCCGTGACCAGCGCGTGCGCGACCTTGGGCGCGCACACGCCCAGGATGCGCTGGGGCGCGCTGTCTATGCCTAGCTTGGCTTTGAGCGTGGCCTGCATGTCCACTTCGCTGACGATGCCCATTTGCTCGGCGGCCAGCGCTGCGCGCAGCGTTTCCACCGCCTGCGCAAGGGGCTGGGCGATGGTGATGGCGAAGGCGTAGGGCGGGTTCATTGGGATCTCCAATTTCAAGGTAAAAATAGCCTAAAGCGCTTATCCAGTAAGCGCTGGCAGCTATTGATTTAAGAGTATGCGCGGTTGTGCGTTACTTCTCCAGCCGCTCGATGCCCAGCGCCTTGAGCACATGCTTCTCGTAAATCGGCTCAGACGTGCCGTTGCGCATCTTGTACATGAAGTACTTCTCAAACGCCACCTTGGCCAAATGCACCCACTTGCCCTTCTTGAACCAGTTGACGTTGCGCGGCGGAATCTGCGGCAGGGCCACGAAGGCGGCGCCGGTGTCGCCCATGTCGGCCAGGCAGATGGCGTTCCAGGTGCCTTTGGCGTCGGCCGGCTTGCCTTCGAGTTCGGCGGCAATGTTGTGCACGATGGCCGTGATCATGCTTTCAATCATGTAGCCGGTCTTGGGCGCGCCGGTGGGCACGGGCGTCACTTCCACGGGCGGGATGGCCACGCACACGCCGGCCGAGAAGATGTTGCGGTACTTCTTGCTGCGCTGGAATTCGTCGATCAGCACAAAGCCGCGCGGGTTGCACAGGCCTTCGACCTGGGCCACGGCGTCCACGCCCTTGAAGGCGGGCAGCATCATGCTGAATTTGAAGGGCAGCTCGTGCTCTTTCTTGACCTGGCCGGCCTCGTCCAGTTCGGTGACGAACATCTTGCCGTCTTCCACCTTGGTGACCTTGGCGTTGCAAATCCACTTGATGTCGTGGTTGCGCAGGTCGCTTTCCAGCATGCCCTTGGAGTCCCCCACGCCGCCCAGGCCCATGTGGCCGATGTAGGGTTCGCTGGTGACGAAGGTCAGCGGCACCTTGTTGCGGAGCTTGCGCCGCTGCAGGTCCTTGTTGAATATGAAGGAAAACTCATAGGCTGGTCCAAAACACGAGGCCGCCGGCATGGCGCCGATGATGGCCGGGCCGGGGGCTTGAATGAAGTCTTGGTAGTCGGCCCAGGTTTTTTCGGCGTGGTCGATGGTGCAGATGGAGTGCGTGAAGCCGCCGGGGCCGGCGCCGGGGATTTCATCAAACGCCAGCTTGGGGCCGGTGGTGATGATGAGGTAGTCGTAAGCCACCTGCTCGCCGTTGGCCAGCTGCAACTGGTTGCCTTCGGCGTCAATGCGGTCCACGCGTTCGCCGATGAAGTCGATGCCTTTCTTTGCCAGGTGCGGGCGAATCGGCAGGGTGATGTCCTCACGCTTGCGCCAGCCCACCGCCGCCCAGGGGTTTGACGGCACGAACTGGAAGTAATCGACCGCGTTCACCACGGTGATCTTGTGCGATTTGTCGAGCTTTGCGCGCAGCTCATAGGCGGCGGGCATGCCGCCGGTGCCTGCGCCAAGAATCACGATATGGGCCATCTTCGTCTCCTCTGTGTGCCGGTGCACCGGCTGTGGGTGGTTGAAACTCGGTTGTGGTCGGTCAGGCGGCAGACTTCATTTGCCGGATTCGGTCATGGCGGCGCTCAGGGCCTGCAGCGCGGTCTCGCCAGGGCGGCCGCTGAGCGTGGCCAGTTGCAGGCGGGCGAGCAGCCATTCGGTGCGCGCCTGGGTCAGTTGCAGGCGCGCTGCGGCCTGGTCGTTTTCGGCGGAGAGGACGTCGAGCAGGGTGCGGTCGCCCACCTCTTGGC
>JBATPF010000090.1:0-4358 GCA_049291355.1 Giesbergeria sp. | reverse complement strand
AATCCTGGGCGCAGAGCGGGCAGACCGAGGGAGAGACGCGCATCTTCATCACGCCGGGTTTTGCCTTTCAGGTGGTGGACCTGCTGTTGACCAACTTCCACCTGCCCAAAAGCACCTTGATGATGCTGGTCAGCGCCTTTGCCGGCTACGAGCGCGTCATGGCGCTGTACCGGCATGCGATTGCGCAGGACTACCGGTTCTTCAGCTATGGGGATGCGATGCTGCTGGAACGCCGCGCCCCCATGGCCCTGGCGTAGGCCTGCTCCCGGAGTTCGCTCCTGAAAAAAGAGCTGCTAGCGCTCACCTCATAAGCGCTAGAGCCTTATTTGACCTGATTTTTACAAGCCCAGGTGCTGCGCCACGAAATCGGCGTCCTTGTCGCCCCGGCCCGAGAGGTTGACCAGGATGTTCTGCTCGGGCGACATCGTTTTCGCCAGCTTCATGGCGTAGGCCACGGCGTGGGCGCTCTCCAGCGCAGGGATGATGCCCTCGGTGCGTGAGAGCGCCATGAAGGCGTCGAGACACTCGTCGTCCGTCACCGCCTCATACTGCACGCGGCCCACGTCTTTCAGGTAGCAGTGCTGCGGGCCGACGCCGGGGTAGTCCAGGCCCGAGGCAATCGAGTACACCGGCAGCGGCTCGCCCTTTTCATCCTGCAGGTTGTAGCAAATGAAGCCGTGAATGGCGCCCTTGACGCCCAGCGTCATGGTGGCGGCGTGGTCGGGGGTGTCGAGCCCGCGTCCGGCAGGTTCCACGCCGACGAGCTGCACATCGGCATCGGGCAGGAATTCCGTGAAGATGCCCATGGCGTTCGAGCCGCCGCCCACGCAGGCCGTCACCACATCGGGCAGGCGTTTGTGCTCAGCCAGAAACTGCGCCCGGGCTTCCCGCCCAACAATGCTCTGGAAGTCGCGCACCATCTTCGGAAAGGGGTGCGGCCCCACCACCGAGCCGATGGCGTAGAAGAAATGCACCGGGTCTTTCAGGTATTCCTCAAAGGCGCTGTCCACTGCGTCCTTGAGCGTGCGCGTGCCGCGCGTTACCGGCACCAGCCTGGCGCCCAGAATTTTCATCTTGGTGACGTTGGGGTGCTCTTTGGCAATGTCTACCTCGCCCATGTGGATTTCGCAATCGATGCCCACCAGCGCGCAGGCCGACGCCAGCGCCACGCCATGCTGGCCCGCCCCGGTTTCGGCCAGCACCTTGGTCTTGCCCATGTACTTGGCCAGCAGCGCCTCGCCCAGGCAGTGGTTGATTTTGTGCGCGCCGGTGTGGTTCAGGTCTTCACGCTTCAAGTGAATGTGCGCGCCGCCCTGGCGATCGGACAGACGTTTGGCATAAAAAATCGGGCTCGGGCGACCGACGTAATGCGCGTACAGGTCGGTCAGCTCGTCCTGGAATGCCGCCGTCTTGCGGACCTCTTCGTAGGCATTGTTGATGTCGTCCATCACGGCCTTGAGCTCGGGCGGGAGAATTTGCCCGCCGTATTCGCCAAAGTAGCCCTGTTCGTCGGGCATTTCCAGAAACTGCTGTGCCATGCGGTGTCCCTCTGTGTGGTGAAAAAACCGTGGAATCTTATCCGCCGTGTATCAGGCGAAAGGCCCGCGCCTGGCCGAAATGCCCACAGCCGATGAAGGGCACAGGTGGGCGCAGGGCCGATAGGGGCGAGGGGTGGTTGGCGCACAGCACCAGATGCTGCGGGCCGGAGATGAGCGTGCGCTTGGATTGCGCGTGCGCGCCCCAGAGCATGAAGACCACCGGCTGTGCTTGCGCAGCGACATGGGCGATGAGCGCATCGGTCAAGCCTTCCCAGCCGCGCTTGGCGTGGCTGCCGGGCTGGGCCTCTTCCACCGTCAGCACGGTATTGAGCAGCAGCGCGCCCTGCTCGGCCCAATGCACCAAGCTGCCGCCCGGTACTGGAAACATCGGCGGCGGTGTCCCAAGGTCGCGTTCGATTTCCTTGAAGATGTTGCGCAGCGAGGGCGGCACGCGCACGCCTGGAGGCACCGAAAACGCCAGGCCATGCGCCTGGCCGCGCCCGTGGTAAGGATCCTGACCGAGGATGACCACCCGCACTCGCTCAGGCGGCGTGAGCGCCAGTGCAGTCAGGGGCTGCGGTGGAAAGATGCTGGCACCCGCTTCCAGCCGCTCGCGCAGAAACGCCAGCAGTTGCACCCCTGACCGCGATTGGAAAAATTGCTCGACCAAGGGCTGCCAGCCCGGCGCTACCGGCCACTCGGCCGGGTCGGCGCTTTGCAATTGGAAGGCGCAAGAAGGCGACATCAAAACTTTAAGCAAAAACAGCCGCTAGCGCTTATTCTGATTGCGTTAGCAGCTACCTATTAAATAGCATGTCAAGAGAACAGATCGGCCAGCGCCAAGCCGGGCTCTTCGGCCCGCATGAAGGCTTCGCCGACCAGGAACGCCTGTACGCCGGCGGACCGCAGTCGTTCCACATCGGCGCGCGTGGCGATGCCCGATTCGGTCACCAGTAAGCGCCCCGCTGGCACCTCTTTTTGCAGCTCTAGCGTAGTTTGCAGGTTGACCTCGAAGGTATTCAAATTGCGGTTGTTCACGCCGATGAGCGGGGTTTGCAGGCGCAGCGCACGCTCCATCTCGGCCGCGTCGTGCACTTCCACCAGCACCGCCATGTCGAGCGCACGGGCGATGGCTTCGAAGTCGCGCAGCTGCGCATCGTCAAGGCAGGCGGCGATCAGCAGAACAGCGTCGGCGCCGATGGCGCGCGACTCGTAAATCTGCCATTCGTCGACCATGAAGTCCTTGCGCAGCACCGGCAGCATGCAGCTGGCGCGCGCCTGCTTCAAATAGTCGATGCGGCCCTGGAAATACTGCACATCGGTCAGCACCGAGAGGCAGGCGGCGCTGACTTGGCCGTCGCCCTCCGAATAACTCTGGGCGATGTCGGCGGGCTCGAAATCGGCGCGCAGCACGCCTTTGCTGGGGCTGGCCTTCTTGATCTCGGCGATCACCGCCGCTTGCCCGCGCGCTATTTTTGCGCGCAGCGCGGCTTCGAAATCGCGCGTCAGCACGCGGCTCTCTGCGTCCTGGCGAATATGGGCGAGCGGCGTGCGCTGCTTCGCCGCAGCGACTTCTTGGTGTTTGGTGGCAACGATTTTTTGCAGGATATCGGACATGTTCAGAGCGCTGGGGCTTGGGCGTGGGTGAAGGTGACTAGCTGGTCCAGACGCTGCTTCGCCGCGCCACTCGACAGCGCCTCGCGTGCACGCGCCAGTCCGTCGGCAATGGATTCGGCGACACCGGCCGCGTACAGCGCAGCGCCGGCATTCAGGCAGACGATGTCGGCCGCCGGGCCTTCTGCGCCGTTCAGCACGGCGAGCAGCATGTCGCGCGATTGCTCGGGCGTATCGACCTTGAAGGCACGGTTGCTGGCCATGGGCAGGCCAAAGTCTTCTGGGTGGATTTCGTATTCGCGCACCTGCCCGTCCTTGAGTTCGCCCACCAGCGTGGCCGCACCCAGGCTGATTTCGTCCATGCCGTCGCGGCCATAGACCACCAGCGCATGTTCGGCGCCCAGGCGCTGCAGTGCACGCACCTGGATGCCGACCAGATCGGGGTGGAACACGCCCATCAAAATATTGGGGGCACCCGCCGGGTTGGTCAGCGGACCCAGGATGTTGAAAATGGTGCGCACGCCCAGTTCGCGCCGCACTGGGGCCACGTTCTTCATGGCCGGGTGGTGGTTGGGCGCGAACATGAAGCCGATGCCGACCTCGTCAATGCTGCGGGCAATGGCTGCGGGCGGCAGGTCGATGCGCACACCCAGCTGCTCCATCACGTCGGCGCTGCCACTCTTGCTGGAAACGCCGCGCCCCCCGTGCTTGGCGGTGCGCGCGCCGGCAGCGGCCGCGACGAACATGGCGCAGGTAGAGATGTTGAAGCTGCCCGCACCGTCGCCGCCCGTGCCCACGATGTCGACCAGGCGCGTGGTGTCTGCCACCGGCACCTTGTTGGAGAACTCGCGCATCACCTGCGCCGCGGCGGTGATTTCGCCGATGGTTTCCTTCTTCACGCGCAGGCCGGTGATGATGGCGGCCGTCATGACGGGCGAGAGTTCGCCCCGCATGATCATGCGCATCAGGTGCAGCATTTCGTCGTGAAAAATCTCGCGGTGTTCGACGGTGCGCTGCAGCGCTTCTTGCGGGGTGATGAGCATGGCGGATGTTCCCAGTGATTGGCGAGAGGAAAAGAGCGGCATCAAGGCCCGGCGGGCGCATCGGTCAGCGCCAGCTTCACGCCGAAGCCGATGAAAAGCGATCCCGCCACGCCATCGAGCCAGCGCATGGCGCGCTGCATGGTGCCCGCGCGGCGGGCCGCCC
>JBATPF010000089.1:0-9558 GCA_049291355.1 Giesbergeria sp. | reverse complement strand
CTCCGGCGGGCCGCGCGCTGCAGCTGCAGGCGCGCAGCGTACCGGCCTGTGTGCGCGCCCACAGCCAGCTCGAATTGCCGCAAATCCACGCGCTGACGCGCCAACTGCAGGCGTTGCGCGGCACCCTCGCCGCTGGCAGCACGGCCGCAGATTCCGTTTCTCCCCCGCCTGCGCCGCAGGCACAACCTTGAAGGCAACCCCCATGACCACACTCGAAAAAGTTCTGTACACCGCCAAAGCCCACACCACTGGTGGCCGCGAAGGGGCGTCTCGCAGCGACGATGGCCGCCTGGACGTGAAGCTCTCTTCGCCCGGCGCACCTGGCACCGGCACCAACCCCGAGCAGATGTTTGCCGCCGGCTACTCGGCCTGCTTCATCGGCGCCATGAAGGCCGTGGCCGGCAAGACGCAGCTCACGCTGCCGCAAGACCTGGCTGTGGACGCCGAAGTGGACCTGGGCCCCATTCCCAACGCCTACGGCATTGCCGTGCGCATGAAGGTGTCACTGCCTGGCATGGACCGTGACGCTGCGCAAAAGCTGATCGACGCCGCCCACCAGGTCTGCCCGTACTCGAACGCGACGCGCGGCAACATCGACGTGAACATTACGCTGGCATAAGAACGTGTTCACGTTCTAAGCGCAGAGGCGGGATTCAAGCGGGTGGCTGCTGGCGCAGCGCCCGCACTTCCTCGCGCAGAACGCGGATATCGTCCCGCAGCAGGCTGATCTCGACGGAAAGGTCTTCTTCAAAAATGATCTCGTCGGCCTGCACGTCTTTTTCCACAAAGATGGCCGCCAGCGACGCCGTGGCCAAGGACAGCACCGCCAAGCCCAGCAGCACCACCAGCACGGCAAAGCCGCGCGAGGCGTGGGTGCTGGGCACGATGTCGCCATAGCCCACCGTGGCCGCCGTGGTGAAGGCCAGCCACAGGCCGTCGGACAAGGTTTTTACGCCCGGGTCCAAGGCCCAAAAGCCCACGCCGCCGATCAGCAAAATCAGCGTGCACAGCACCAGCGAATACAGCACGCCGCGGCGTGCGATGTGCAGTCGTTTGTTCAAAGCGGGCACGTAGGCACCTCGTCTGTCCGGCCGAAGCCGGGCGTTTCGCACAAAGGCCCATTGTCGCCGTGGCCGGCCTTGTGCCCGCTGTCGCACAAGGGTCCCAGAGGCGTTGAGACGCTCGCCGCTTTGCGCTACTGTCGCGAAATGACCACCACCTTATTCGTGCGCCAGGATCGGCTGGCCACCACCCGCCTTGTTGCTGTACCCGACGCGCCCCTTGCCGATGGCCAGGTGCGCGTGCGCGTCGATGCGTTCGCACTCACCGCCAACAACATCACCTACGCTGCCATGGGCGACATGCTGAACTACTGGAAGTTCTTTCCCAGTGGCGAAGACGGTTGGGGCATCGTGCCGGTGTGGGGCTTTGGCACGGTGGTGGAATCCACGCATGCCGACGTCGCCGTAGGCGAGCGCCTGTACGGCTATTGGCCCATGGCGAGCAGCGCGGTGCTCTCGCCCGAGCGCACCAATGCCGCCGGTTTCAGCGACGGGGCAGCGCACCGGGCCGGATTGCACGCGGTCTACAACCACTACCTGCGCAGCAGCGCCGACCCGTTCTACCGGGACGACAACGAAGACCTGCAGGCCCTGTTGCGCCCGCTGTTCATCACGTCATGGCTGATCGACGACTTCCTTGCCGACCAGCAGTTCTTTGGCGCGCGCCGCATGCTGCTTTCCAGCGCCTCCAGCAAGACCGCCTGGGGCACGGCATTTCAATTGGCGCAGCGCGGCGACCTGGAGGTGGTGGGCCTCACCTCGCCCGGCAACGTGGCGTTCTGCGAGAGCCTGGGCTGCTACAACCGCGTGGTGGCCTACGGCGCCCTGGAGCAACTCGATGGCGCCGAGCCCAGTGTCTACATCGATTTCGCCGGCAGCGTGGCCTTGCGAAAACGCATCCACCAGCACTTTACGGGGCTGGCGTACAGCTGCTCCGTCGGCGCCAGCCACGTGCAGGACCTGGGTGGCGCCGGGCAGCTGCCAGGGCCGCGCCCGGTGATGTTCTTCGCCCCCGCACAGGTCAAGAAGCGCCACGCCGAATGGGGCGCACAGGGTCTGAGCGATCGTCTGGTGGGTGCCTGGAACCAGCTGCGCACGGCGGTGCAATCGCCGCCTGCGCCCTGGCTGGTGGTGCAGCGGGATCTCGGCCCCGAGGCCACGCAGTCCCTGTTCCAGGATTTGCTCGCCGGCCACGGCGATCCGCGCAGCGGCCACATCGCCAGTCTGCAGCCAGAGCGTGCCGAGGGCGACAATGGGGCATGAGCCCACCCGACGCCACTGAACAGCCGCCCTTCAAAAACAACGCCGCCGGCACCGATCCGCACCCCTACGCGCGCCTGAGCCCTGACCAGGTGCTGGACGCCCTGGCCAGCGTGGGCCTCTACGGCGACGGGCGGCTGATGGCGCTGTCGTCGTACGAAAACCGGGTCTACCAGGCCACGCTGGAAGATGGCGAGCGCGTCGTCGCCAAGTTCTACCGGCCCCAGCGCTGGAGCCAGGCGCAAATCCTTGAAGAACATGCCTTTGCCGCCGAGCTGGTGGAGGCCGAGGTGCCGGCTGTGGCGCCGCTGCTGCTGGGCGGCCAGACGGTGCACCAGCATGGCGATTTCCTCTTTTCGGTGAGCCCCTGGCGCGGCGGCCGCACGCCCGAGCTGGACGACTGGGAAGTGCTGGAATGGATAGGCCGCTTTCTCGCGCGCCTGCACACCGTGGGCGCGGCCAGGCCTTTTGCCGAGCGCCCGGCGCTCGACGTGCAGAGCTTTGGCGAAGAACCCCGCGACTGGCTGATGGCGCATGCCGCCGTGCCGCTGGACATGCAATCGCGCTGGCTAGACGGGTGCCAGCGCGCTCTTAAAATAATAGCTGCTAGCGCATACCCATCAAGCGCTGGAGGCCAATTTGGCATAAAAAATGCAAAGCAGATCCGCCTGCACGGCGACTGCCACCCCGGCAACATCCTCTGGACCCCGCTGGACGAATGGGGGCGCGGCGGCCCGCACTTTGTCGATCTGGACGACGCGCGCAGTGGGCCTGCGGTGCAGGATTTGTGGATGCTGCTCTCAGGCGACCGGCGCCAGCGCACCGGGCAACTGAGCGCGCTGCTTGAAGGCTACGAGCAGTTTCGCAGCTTCGACCGGCGCGAGCTCGCGCTGATCGAGCCGCTGCGCACGCTGCGACTCATCCACTACAGCGCCTGGCTGGCACGGCGCTGGGAAGACCCGATTTTCCCGGTCAATTTCCCCTGGTTTGGCTCCAGCGACTACTGGAGCGGGCAGGTGGATATGCTGGAAGAGCAGATCGAGGCGATGCAGGAGGCACCGCTTTCGGTGTAAACCCCCTCATCAAACTTCGTCCACCTGCAACTCCCGCCACAGCGGTGCAAGCAACCCGCGCTCCTTGAGCGGCAGGCGCATCGCCAGCAGCAGGCATTCGCGCTGGAGTTCGCGCAGGCGCTGGTTCAGTTCGCGATCCGCCATGTCCAGCTCGAAGTGCACTTCCCCGGACAGGTCGGAGGCGCTGGCTCCCCAGGAACCCAGCGAGTTCCATGCCGTCTTCAGCCGGTCGAGCCGGGCGGTCGCCACCTCAACAATCGCCATGCTGGGCGCGGCGCTCTTCTGGCGCACCAGCTCGCTGCGCAGCGCGGCCACATCGTCCATCCGCTCCTTGATGCGCTCCATGGGGTGAAGAATGCTGACGGTGCGCGGCAGGCCGTCAGGCTTTGGCAGCTCCTCTTGGGCCGCCTGGGCCATGTTGCAAACAAAGCTTGCGTAGCGCAGGTCGAACTCGCCGGGAATCAGGCGCAGCGCAAAACTGGTTCGTTTCATGGGCGCCGATCGGGCGCGCGAGATGCCCAGAGTGACCTCAACCACCGACAGCATCTTGCCCAGCTCCGACATCTGCTTGCCCAGCAGGCGCGCCGGGTAGCCCGATCCGTCGAGCTGTTCGTGGTGCTCGCCGACGGCTCGGCACAGCGCTGGGCTGTAATCGGTCGTGGATGCAAGCAGCATTTGCGCCATGCGCGGATGGACGGCCAGGTGCTTGTAGCCCAAAAGATCCAGCGGATCCGACGAATCCAGATACTCGGGCTGGATGTAGACCTCGCCAATGTCGTGCAGCAGGCCGGCGAGCATTGCGGTACGGACATCAGCTGCAGGCCATTTCTTTGACAAGGCCATGGCCCCCATCAAGGCCGCTGCGGCCACGGCATGGGCGATGTAACTGGTGCGCGTGGCCATGGCCGTGGTGCACAGCAACTGCACCACAGAATGCCAGGCCAGGCCTCGCATGTGCTCTTGCACCGGGCCCGCCCAGGGTGCAAGGCCCTGCGCCAGCGCCGTGGGACTGGACAAAAAGCTGGCCAGGCTTTCCTGCAGGAAAGGCAGTGTGGCTCCGTCCTGCGCGCTCAGGCAGGCTTCCAGGGGCCGCTCCAGCCTTCGCTCCAGCAACTTCTGTTGCAAGCTGGCCGAAACCGGTTGTCCTTTGGCCCACAGCTTGAAGCCCCGCGCGTCCACAATGTCCTCGGAGGCCACGATGAGGTGCTTTTCGGACGCACGCATGATGGCGTTCAACGCGACGGGGTTGGCTTCAATTCCGCTCGGCTCCACTTCCGTGGCCTGCATGCGTTTCCTTTGCGACGATGTCAGCGCCGACAGGCGCTCTCAACAAAGACCCTTGGCCGATCGTTCAAGCGACGGGCAGCAAGAGCATAAGGCCAGTTGGGAGCGCCAAAAATTTCCCCAGACGGCGCGGGGACATCGAGCTGGCAGGCGCGCGATGCAAAGCCTGGCAATCGCGCCTTTCGAGGCCCACAGGCGAGCCAAGCAAACCATGCGGCGCGCCGCATACTCTTGTATGCTGCAAGCTCACCCGTAGAAGAACCGGACCCCATGAAAGACAAGCTGCGTACGCTCTTTTCCATCCGCGCCAAGCGCCAGACACCGCCCGTGGGGCCTTTGCCGCCGGTCGGGGCGTCCATCATGTGCGGCAGTCTGAAGATGCAAGTCACCGATCCGATGCCGCGCGAGCTGTGGGACTGGATGGTGCTGTCCGGCTGGCGCAACGTCCCAGTCACCAAGGACCGGCGCCAGAGCGTGGAGCTGCCTGCGCGCACCCTCAAAGATCTGATCGATGCTGCACCCACCGAACGCGACGCGCTGCACGCCCGGATTCTGCGCTCGGCAAAACGGGCCACCTGAGACGCCCCGCGTGCTCAGATTACTTCAACTTTAATAGCTGCCAATGCTTACCAGATAAGCGCTAGCAGCTGTTTTTATCCTATTTTCAGACCAGCAGCGCGTTGACGCGGCGCACGTAGGCGGCCGGATCGTCCGGCAAGCCGCCTTCGGCCAGCAGTGCCTGGTCGAACAGGATGTGGGCCAGATCGTGGAAGTGCACGCTGCCCTCCAACTTCTTCACCAGCGGGTGCTCGGGATTCACTTCCAGCACGGGCTTGGATTCGGGCGCCTGCTGGCCAGCTTGCTTGAGCATGCGTGCGAGCTGCGTGCTCATGCCGTCGTCCTGCACCACCAGGCAAGCAGGTGAATCGACCAGGCGCGAGGTGACGCGCACGTCTTCGGCCTTGTCTTTGAGCGCTTCTTTCAGCTTGGCGAGCAGCGGCTTGAAGGTCTCGGCGGCTTCTTCGGTGGCCTTCTTTTCGGCTTCGTCCTGCAGCGTGCCCAGGTCTACCGCGCCCTTGGCGACGCTTTGCAATGGCGTGCCATCAAAGTCTTGCAGGTAGTTCAGCGCCCATTCGTCCACGCGGTCGGTCATCAAGAGCACTTCGATGCCCTTCTTCTTGAAGACTTCAAGCTGCGGGCTGTTCTTGGCGCCAGCGAAGGTGTCGGCGGTGATGTAGTAAATGGCCTCCTGGCCTTCCTTCATGCGCGCCTTGTAGTCGGCGAAGGAGACGCTTGCCGTGTCGCTTGAGGTGCTGGCAAAGCGCAGCAGCTTGGCCAGGCGTTCGCGGTTGCCGAAGTCCTCGCCCAGGCCTTCCTTGAGCACCGCACCGAACTCGGCGTAGAACTGGCTGTACTTGCCTTCCTTGGCCTGGTCGTCGGCATCCACCACGTCGGTGACCGCGTCGGCGCCTTCCGCCGGAGCGTCGTGCTTGTCGTGCTTGGCCAGGTCTTCCAGCATGGAGAGCACGCGCTTGGTGCTGCCTTCGCGGATGGCCTTGACGTCGCGGCTCTCTTGCAGCAGCTCGCGGCTGACGTTGAGCGGCAGGTCGCTGGAATCGATCACGCCCTTCACAAAACGCAGGTAGCTGGGCATCAGCGCCTCGGCGTCGTCCATGATGAAGACGCGCTTGACGTACAGCTTGATGCCGGCCTTTTTGTCGCGGTTCCACAGGTCGAACGGCGCCTTGGCGGGGATGTAGAGCAGCTGCGTGTATTCGGTGTTGCCCTCGACGCGGTTGTGCGCCCAGGTCAGCGGGTTCTCGTGGTCGTGGCTGATGGCCTTGTAGAAATCCTGGTACTGCTCCTCGGTGATGTCTTTCTTCGGGCGGGTCCACAGCGCGCTGGCTTTGTTGACGGCTTCCCATTCGCCCGTCTTGACCATGGCGCCGGGCTGGCGGCCACCCGCTTCGTCCGACGGGTTAATCAACTCGCCGTCTTTCCACTCTTCCTTTTCCATCAGGATGGGCAGGCTGATGTGGTCGGAATATTTGGCGATGACGCTCTTGAGCTTCCAGGCGTTGAGGTATTCCTCGGCGTCGTCGCGCAAGTGCAGCGTGACGCTCGTGCCGCGCTGCGGACGGTCGATGGCTTCCACTTCGAAATCGCCGCTGCCGCCGCTGACCCAGCGCACGCCCTCAGCTGCGGGCAGGCCCGCGCGCCGCGACTCCACCGTGATCTTGTCGGCGACGATGAAGCCCGAGTAGAAGCCCACGCCGAACTGACCGATGAGCTGGGCGTCCTGCTTCTGGTCGCCGGTGAGCTTGCCCATGAAGTCCTTGGTGCCGCTCTTGGCAATGGTGCCCAGGTGGTCAATGGCCTCTTGCTCGCTCATGCCGATGCCGTTGTCGGCAATGGTGAGCGTCTTGGCATCTTTGTCGAAAGACACGCGCACTTCCAGGTTGGGCGCGTCTTCGTACAGCGCGGGCTTGTCCAGCGCCTCGAAACGCAGCTTGTCGCAGGCGTCCGAAGCGTTGGAGATCAGCTCGCGCACAAAAATTTCCGGGTTCGAATACAGCGAATGCGTGACCAGGTGCAGCAATTGGGCCACTTCGGCCTGGAAGGACAGGGTTTGTTTGCTCATAGGGATGATTGGACGAAAAGACGATGGAAAAAGGAGGAAAGCACCGCCCGCGAAGGAAGCGGCGCTTGCAAGCCCCCATTTAGGGGCGGGTCAGGCGGGTTTCAAGCGGCGACTGCCAACAGGGCGCAACCCGAAAAAATGCAAATTCAATAGCTGCTAGCGCTTACTGCATAAGCGCTAGAGCCATATTTGAATGCTATTTTTCAACCGTCGACGTTGATGCGCTGCACCAGCATCTGCAGCATGCCGTCGGCCTTGTCGTTGGCCACCTGGCAGGTGCCTGCGGCCGCATGGCCACCGCCGCCGTACTCGAGCATCAGGTTGCCCACGTGTGTCTTGCTGCTGCGGTCCAGAATCGACTTGCCCGTGGCCAGCACAGTGTTCTGCTTTTGCAGGCCCCACATCACGTGGATCGAGATGTTGGCCGTGGGGAACAGCGCATAGATCATGAAGCGGTTGGTCGCCCAGATGGTCTCCTCAGGCCGCAGATCGAGCACCACCAGATTCCCAATTTGCGTGGCGCATTGCAGGATCTGCTCCTTGGCCTTGGCGGAATGCTCGTGGTACAGCGCCACGCGCTCCTGCACGTCGGGCAGCTGCAAAATTTGCGCAATCGTGTGGTCGCGACAGTACTTGATGAGATCCATCATCAGCGCGTAGTTGCTGATGCGGAACTCCCGAAAACGCCCCAGGCCGGTGCGCGAATCCATCAGGTAGTTCAGCAGCACCCAGCCCTGCGGGTCGAGGATGTCGTCCCGCGAATATTGGGCCGAGTCGGCTTGGTCCACGGCCGCCATCATTTCGTCAGTGATGCGCGGAAAAGCCGCCTTGCCGCCGTAATGGTTGTAGACCACACGTGCCGCCGACGGCGCATGCGCTTCGATGATGTGGTTGACGTCGCGGCGCCCCGCGTTGCGCACCGTCTCGGATTCGTGGTGGTCGAACACCAGGTGTGCGCCCGGCACATACGGCAGGTTGGTGGTGATGTCGCGCTCGGTGATGGCGATCTTGCCGTCCTGCATGTCCTTCGGGTGCACGAAGGTGATGTCGTCGATCAGGTCCAGCTCGTTGAGCAACACAGCGCAGACCAGACCATCGAAGTCGCTGCGCGTCACCAGGCGGTATTTTTTGTTTTCCACGTTGTCTCCTTGGGAATGCAATGGTAGCGCTGCGCTTGCGTGTCAGCGCGTCAGCGTGTCAGCCACTGCACCAGTTGCTGCGCTACGTGCGGGTTGTCGAGCAATTGCAGGTGTCCGACGCCGTACACCACCAGTTGGTGGCTCTTGGCAAAAGCCAGCGAATGCTCGCGCTGCTCGTGCTGGCCCAGCGCACTGGCCAATGGCACCAGGCCATCGCCCAGCAGGCGCTCGGCCAGCGGGCTGCGCTGGCGCGCCAGGGTGGCCGCCACGGTGAAGCAGGCAACGCCGGCAGGCAAAGGCAGCGGCTGGCGCTTGTCCGGGCTTTTGCGAAAGCGGTCGTGCCCCTGCCAGTCGGCGTCCTGCACATGGCCGTAGCGCAGGTCGGTGATGCCGGCGCTGCGCAGCTGCCCCAAGCGGGCAAAGGGCCGGCTCCAGGGCGTGCTGCCGAGGATCACGTCCACCCAGTTACCGGCGCGCTCCAGCGGCGCGCCATGGTGCGGCGTTCCCAGAAACACCAGATTGTCCAGCCGCTTGGGCCATTGCTGGCCGGCGGCGGTGGCGTGTTGGCAGGCGCTGCGCATGACCAGGCCGCCCATGCTGTGCACCAGCACGGTGAACTCCTGCACCGGCACCGGCCAATCGGCCAGCAGGGCTTCGATACGGTCCGCCAGTTCGCGTCCGTTGGTGGAGGTGTGCAGGCCCGTGTTGTAGCGCACGTAAACCGGTGTGTAGCCCAGCTCTTTTGCCAGCAGCGCGCCATGGTCGTGGCCTGCGCGCTGCCACTGCAGGTCGTTCATGCACAGGCCATGCAGCAGCAGCAACACCTTGCCAGTGGCCTGGCCCGAGGCGCCCAGCGCCGCCAGGTCGATAGGGCGGCCCTGCTGGCGCAGTTCCATGGGCAGTGCCAGCGGATTGCCGTCGGCGGCGAGGCGGTCCCCCATCACGCCATTGAGCGCCGCCAGCACGGCTTCGCGCTCGGGCGGGGGCGCGGCGTTGGTTTCGCTGCTGCGATCCAGAAAGGGCTCAAGCCGCAGCAGGGCGGCCTGCAGGCCCACATCCACCAGCCGCGTGACGCCGCGAATGCCCTGGTACACCAGCCC
>JBATPF010000088.1:0-3449 GCA_049291355.1 Giesbergeria sp. | reverse complement strand
CCGAAACCTTTTCGCGCCCGCCTTGCGCAAGGTCTCCAGAACGAGTTTCGATGCCTGGCTGCAAGCACAGGCTCTGCGCGAAAAAAATTAGACTAAATTGGCCTTTATCGCTTTATCACAAAAGGTTTTTAGCTACAGTTTTGGTAGCTATCTGATCTAAAACAGAACCAGTCTGCCCGTGGACCACTGTCTCGCAAGCGACTGCCAATGCGTAGTACTACGGGGCCACGCGCTCGACGAAGTGCTGTTATATTGCACTGCAACATAAACGGAATCACGATGCTTTATCAGATCTACGAAACCCAGCGCTCGTTCATGGAGCCGTTTGCCGACTACGCCCTGGCCACTTCAAAGCTCTACAGCAACCCGCACCTTCCGCTGCAAAAGACGACATTTGCACAGCGCATGTCCGCCAGCTTTGACCTGATGTACCGCCTGGCCAAGGATTATGAAAAGCCCGAATTCGGCATCACATCGGTGGATGTCGACGGGGTGGAAGTGGCGATCCACGAGCGCGTTGAACTGCGCAAGCCATTTTGCGAACTGCGCCGTTTCAAGCGGTTTTCCGATGACCCTGCCACCTTGGGCGAACTCAAAACCCAGCCGGTGGTTCTGATCGTCGCGCCGCTGTCGGGTCACTACGCAACGCTCTTGCGCGACACGGTGCGCAGCATGCTGCAGGGTCACAAGGTCTACATCACCGACTGGACAAACGCCCGCCTCGTGCCGTTGACCGACGGCGCTTTCCATCTGGACGACTATGTCAATTACGTGGAGGATTTCATCCGCCACTTGCAGTCCAAGTACGGCAATTGCCACGTGATGAGCGTCTGCCAACCTACGGTGCCGGTCCTGGCTGCGGTATCGCTCATGGCCAGTCGCGGCGAACAAGTGCCCCTGTCGATGACCATGATGGGCGGGCCGATTGACGCCCGCAGATCGCCCACTGCAGTGAACGATCTGGCTGTCAAGCGCAGCTTCGAATGGTTTGAAAACAATGTGATCTACAGCGTCCCATCAAGCTTTCCCGGCAAGGGCCGGCGTGTTTATCCAGGCTTCCTGCAGCACACCGGCTTCGTTGCAATGAACCCGGACCGTCACGCTGGCAACCATTACGACTACTTCAAGAACCTGGTCAAGGGCGACGACACCAGCACCGACGCCCACCGTGCTTTCTACGACGAATACAACGCGGTCCTGGACATGGACGCAGACTATTACCTCGAAACCATTGAAACGGTGTTCCAGAAGTACAAACTGGTCAACGGCACCTGGGACGTGCGCGCCCCCGACGGAACGCTGGAACGCGTGCGTCCGGAAGATATTCGAGCCGGCGCGCTGTTGACAGTGGAAGGCGAGCTCGACGACATCTCGGGCAGCGGCCAGACCCACGCCGCGCATGGGCTGTGCTCCGGTCTGCCCGGCAACGAACAGCGCCACATGGAAGTCAAGGGTGCGGGGCACTACGGCATCTTCAGCGGTCGCCGCTGGCGTGAGTCGGTGTACCCCAAGGTACGCGACTTCATCGCTGAGCACCAACGCACAGCCAACGCCGAGTCGGCGCAAGCAGTCCCGCCGAGCGAGAGCGCCAAGTCCGTCGTTCGCGTTGCAGCGGGCAAGCAGATCAAGCCCAAAGCGCCCAAAGTCGCCAAGGTGGTCATAGCAGCCAAAGCGACCAAGAAGCCAATTTCGCCCCCTGCCACTCAGCCAGCACCCGCCGTATCGGCTGCCAAGTCAACTTCGGCCAACGCGATGCCTGCTGCAACCGTTGCGCCGGCCTTGCGTGCACGCAAGGCGCAGGCGCTTCCAGCTTCGGTGACGAAAAAAGCGGTGACGTCCGATGGGAGCATTCCGGGAACCCCAGGAACCCCAGGCACTGCAGCTGCAGCCAAACCGGCAGCAACAAAAGCCAACGCGCCGGTCACCCGATGGGTGGGGACACCCACCGCAGCCACGGGCGCAGCTGCGCCTGCGCCGCAGCCCGAAGAAGGGCAGGAAAAGGCCACCGTGGTCACAGCCGCCCCTCCGCCCACCGTCACGCGACCTGCATCGCGCAACAAGGCCTGAAACGATGGCTGTGCCGCTCGGTCTGGCGGCGCGCTTGGCGGCCGCCTTGCCGCAAACGCAGTGCACGCGCTGCGGCTACCCGGATTGCGCGGCCTATGCGCAAGCCATTGCCGAATCCCAGGCAGACATCAATCGCTGTCCCCCAGGCGGTGCGGAAGGCATTGAGCGCCTCGCCACGATCACCGGGCGGGCCGTGCGTGCGCTGGATCCGGACGTGGGCATCGAAGAACCGCGCAGCCTGGCGGTGATCGATGAAGACTGGTGCATTGGTTGCACGCTCTGCCTGGCCGCCTGCCCCACCGATGCCATCGTCGGCGCAAACAAGCTCATGCACACGGTGGTGGCCGACCACTGCACGGGCTGCGCCTTGTGCGTTCCCGTCTGCCCGGTCGACTGTATCGCGCTGGAAACGGCCAGCGGCCCGGCCACAGGCTGGGCCGCTTGGTCAGAAACCCAGGCGGCCCATGCTCAGGCGCGCTACAGGGCAAGGCAGTCGCGACTTGCGCAGGAGCGCGAAGCCAACCATCCCCCGGAGCTGGCCACAGCCGAGCGTGCCAAGCAAACGGTCATTGAAGCCGTATTGGCACGAGCCCGGGCGCAGCGCGTGCCATAGAACAGCGTCAGGCGGTGCCGACGAGGGCCTTGTACACGCCACAGCCCACGTACAGGTCATCGACCAGGCAGACATAAGACATCTTGGTCTGCACCTTGCCAGAGGTGGGGTTGACATAGTCGTACTCGACCCAGCCTGGCGCACTCTCCGCCTGGGCGACGATATCGGCTGTGAGCCGATCCCCATCCACACCCGGCACATCCTGCACCCGTGTTCCCACCTTGGCGCTGTTCCCGCCAAACGCCAGATAGTGCCCCGCACGGTCCAGCGCAAAGACATACATGTCGCGGTCGTGCCAGGGTTGGTTTTTGTCGGTAATCGTTCGCAAAAACTGCTCCCGCGACATAGTATTTCGCAAGGGTGCCGCCCGCTCCACGAGGGCACGCGCCTCCTCGGCCGTTCCCTGCTGCAGCTGAAAACGGGACACCGCCATCGACAGCGTGCTCGCACGCTCTCCCAGCGCCAGCGATTGGGCCACGGCATGCTCGACCATGTGTGCGTTCTGTTGCGTGATCTGGTCGAGTTGCTGGACCGCAGCGGTAATTTCGGACAGGCCCGTGCTTTGCTCCACCCCCGTGGTAGCAATCTCCGACATCGTGAGCGCTACGGACCGAATGCCCGACGCCATACCAGCAATGCTCTCGCCGGCTGCACGGATCAATCCCGCGCTCGCCTCCACTTGCTGAACGGAAGCGCCAATCAATTGGCGGATCTCGCGCGCCGCCTCCCCGGAACGTCCTGCCAACATGCGCACTTCCGAGGCCACCAC